>DATGTA010000067.1:0-11635 GCA_035302085.1 Bacillota bacterium | reverse complement strand
TTTTAAAAGATATTGAACTTAGTGTTGGCCGTACAGGCGTTGTTACACCAACAGCCATTTTAGAGCCTGTACAAATTGATGGAACGACCGTACAACGAGCATCATTACATAATGAAGATCTCATTCACGAATTAGATGTTCGAATTGGCGATACAGTCGTTTTGAAAAAAGCAGGTGATATTATTCCGAAAGTTGTTCGGGTGATTTTAGACGAACGAACGGGAGATGAGGAAAAATATTATATGCCTGATGAATGCCCAGCATGTGGCCATGAACTGACACATATTGGGGATGAGGTCGCTCTTCGATGTATGAATCCAAATTGCCCTGAACAACTGCAAGAAGGGCTGATTCATTTTGTCTCACGCAATGCGATGAATATTGATGGGTTAGGAGAAAAAGTGATTGCCCAACTTTTTAAAGAAAAATTAGTAACAACAATTGCCGATCTTTATCGCCTTGACCGTGATGAGTTATTAAAACTCGAACGAATGGGTGAAAAATCTGTGAGTAATTTATTAAGTGCTATTGAAAGTTCTAAATCGAATTCATTAGAAAAATTGTTATTTGGTCTAGGGATCCGTCATATTGGCGCAAAAGCTGCTCGTATGTTAGCGATGCATTTTCAAACGATGGAAAATATTCAACAAGCAACTTATGATGAACTTATCGAAATTGAAGATATTGGGACGATTATGGCACAATCAGTTATCGAATTTTTTAAAAACGATGATGTCAACCAATTAATTACCACATTAAAAGAGCTTGGATTAAATATGTCCTACGACGGTCCATTGCCAACCAAAGCAAATGAGGAAAATGTATTCTCTGGCAAAACTGTCGTCTTAACTGGCAGATTAGAACATTTTACACGCAAAGAAGCTGGTGAGCTAATTGAAACATATGGTGGCACAATTACGAGTAGTGTCAGTGGTAATACAGACCTTTTAATTGCGGGTGAACGTGCAGGCTCTAAATATCGCCAAGCTGAACAATTAGATGTCACGATATGGAATGAAGAAAAGTTTATGGAAACGATCAATGAGCTACAAAGGTAGGGTGGAGATATCAATGAGAAAAGTCATCGTTTGGCTTTTAATGATCAGCTTATTAACGAGTTGTTTAGCCCCACGGCAACAAGAAGATGAAATTCTTTTATCCGATGAAGAAGAACAACAAGAAGTTTCGATCGTTCCAAGTCACCGATTATCTGATGAAAATTATAAAATCATTCTTCCTTATCGTCCAAGTGAAGCACGTGGAGTCATTGTTGGACAAGTCGCTAATCGCTTTGATATTGATGAATTAGAAGATGGTCTACGCCGTCATTCTAAAGAATATTTTTCCCCAAAAGATTATTATTTTGAGGAAGGACAATATTTATCCCGTGATACGGTTTATAAATGGCTTGGAAGAAAATTAACAAAAGATCAATTGAAAAGTGAACGAGATGCCATTATTAAGCAACGTGAGAGAGATCAGTTAACGGTTAATGATGAAGTGATTGAACGGATTGAACGTGATTTGCAACTCGGTCTTAACCCAGCACTGAAAGACTTGGACGGTTTAAAGACAAAAGAAAAAAAGGAATTGTATGAGGAAAATCCCCAATACATTTCACATATTTTAGAACAAAACTTTTTAAAAAGAGTCGATGAAAATACGGTCGAACTCGTCGGCATGTCAATTGGTCTTTCGATGAAATCTGTTTATCAATATCAAACAGAAATTGGGGGACCTTATTATTATAAAGATATTTCAAAAGAGGAAATGTTAGAAAAAGGCAAGGAAATGGCAGAGAAGATTGTTAAACGATTACGTGATATGGAAGAGTTGCAAAACATTCCCATTATGCTAATGATCTTTCGTGAATCTGAGCCATCTTCCCCTGTATCGGGAAACTTTGTCACAAAAACATTTGTCAATAAAGACAGTTCATCGATTGATGAATGGGAAACGATTGATGAAGAATATGTTTTGTTTCCTTCATCATCCGGGAAAGAGAAGTACTATGATGAGCATGAATTAATCACAAGTTTTGGTCATAAAATATCCGATTATTTCCCAAACTATACAGGAGTTATTGGGGAAGGCTTTTATATAGGGGGCGAATTACAAAAGATGAAAGTAAAAATCCCCCTTGAGTTTCACGGCAGTGGTGAAATTTTAGGATTTACGCAATATATTTATGGAATTGCTCAAGAAATTTTTTCAACAAATTATGACTTAGAAATTCGTGTTGAATCAAGTGAACAATTGGAAAGCTTAATTTTCCGAGAACGTAATGAAGAAGATTTAAATGTTCATATTGTTCATTAAAAAATACAACGATTTGATCAATTATTCATTTTCACTCGAAGCATGAAAAGTTGAACTTGGCAATAATTTCAGTTACACTTAATATTAGTAGGATAGATTTTCATATTATCCGTAAAGTATTTACGATATTTTTCAATAAATTAAGGAGGTTTTTTAAGTGGTTGTACCATATAAACATGAACCATTTACAGATTTTACCATTGAAGAAAATAAACGTGAAATGGAAGAAGCTTTGAAGCAAGTAGAAGCTGATTTTGGTAAGGATTATCCACTCATTATCGGTGGCGAACGAGTCATGACAGAAGATAAAATTAAAGTTGTTAACCCAGCGAATAAAGAAGAAGTTCTTGGCTATGTATCGAAAGCGAATGAAGAACTTGCTGAACGTGCTCACAAAGTTGCTGACGAAACATTCGAAAGCTATTGGCGAAAGTCTGATCCACAATTCCGTTCTGATATTTTATTCCGTGCAGCAGCAATTGTTCGTCGCAGAAAGCGTGAATTTACGGCACATTTAGTTAAAGAAGGTGGAAAGCCTTGGAATGAAGCAGATGCGGATGTTGCTGAAGGAATCGACTTTCTCGAATATTATGGCCGACAAATGATGAAAATTGCTAGTGGTGAAGGTCAGGAGGTTAATAGCCGTCCGATCGAGCGTAACCAATTCCACTACATTCCATTAGGAGTCGGAGTAGTCATTTCACCATGGAACTTCCTATTTGCGATTATGGCAGGTACAACAACTGCTGCAATGGTGTCAGGAAATACAGTCCTACTGAAACCGGCAAGTACGACACCAATCATCGCATATAAGCTTATGGAAGTTCTTGAAGAAGCGGGTATGCCAGCAGGTGTTGTAAACTATATTCCTGGCCCAGGTGGCGAAGTTGGTGACTATTTAGTTGATCATCCACGCACACGTTTCGTAAGCTTCACAGGTTCACGTGAAGTCGGTACACGTATTTTCGAACGTGCGGCAGTTATTCATGAAGATAAGGGCCAAAAGTGGCTCAAGCGTACAATTCTTGAAATGGGTGGTAAAGATACAATCGTTGTTGATAACGATGCAGACCTTGAGTTAGCTGCTCAGTCAATTGTTCAATCTGCCTTTGGATTCTCCGGCCAAAAGTGTTCAGCATGTTCACGTGCAGTCATTCATGAAGATGTTTATGATCAAGTTCGTGATCGTGTAGCAGAACTGACAAAAGAGATGTCAGCAGGCGATCCAGCGTCGAACGAACATTACACTGGACCGGTCATTGACCAAGGAGCCTTTGATAAAATCACAGGCTATATTGAGATTGGAAAAGAAGAAGGCGAACTTATTGCAGGTGGCGACAGTGATGATAGTACGGGATGGTTTATTCAACCAACAGTATTTGCTGATGTTGATCCAAAAGCACGCATCATGCAAGAAGAAATCTTTGGCCCTGTGCTAGCCTTAACGAAGGCAAAAGACTTTGATGAAGCCATTGAAATTGCCAACAATACAGACTACGGCTTAACCGGTGCAGTCATCACAAATAACCGTGAACATATCGAACAAGCTCGTGAAGACTTCCACGTTGGAAACCTATACTTCAACCGTGGCTGTACAGCGGCAATCGTTGGTTATCAACCATTTGGTGGATTTAACATGTCTGGAACCGATTCAAAAGCAGGAGGCCCAGACTATTTACTCCATCATATGCAAGGTAAGTCAACCTCAGAAATGTTTTAATTGAACGAATCAGTTATAAATACCTCTCTGTGTGGTTTTTGCTCAGAGAGGTTTTTCTTTGTGTAGTCAGAACCTATTGACGTTGTTTATTTGCCGAATGGCCTCGATAATGCTATTATCAATAGTATTGTAAGGCTTATTTTTTCAGTTATTTTTTTCAAATAAACGACATGTTATTTTAATGAAATTGTTTGAGGAGTGAGTTAAAATGGCAAAGATCACAAAAGACGATGTCAAACGACTTGCCGACGTCTCGCAAATAGCGATGACTGATGATGAAGCAGAAGATTATGTTGCAGAGATGCAGTCAATTTTTGAATTTGCTGCGATGTTACAAGAATTAAATACGGAAGATGTTGAACCGACCATTCATATTTTACCAGGCACAACAATGTTACGCTCAGATGAACCAAAGCATTCACTAACCCAAGAAGAAGCATTAAAAAATGCACCGGAAGCAAAAGATGGCTACTTTAAAGTACCATCGATATTGGATTAAGGAGGGTATAAGGTGTCATTATTTGGATATACAATTAAAGAATTAGAAAACAAATTACATAAAAAAGAAATTTCACCTTCTGAACTTGTCGATTTATCGTTTCAACAAATTCATGACGTTGAAGATGATGTCAAGGCATTTATTACATTAAATGAAGAACAAGCACGTAAACAAGCGAAAAAACTTGATGACGAACCGGTTAATAAAGCCAAGCTTTTTGCCTTACCTATTGGGATAAAAGATAATATCGTCACAAAAGGTTTACGTACAACAGGAGCTAGCCAATTTTTGAATAACTTCGATGATCCGCTCTATGATGCGACCGCTGTTGAACGTTTAAAAGACGAACAAGTGATAACGATCGGTAAATTAAACATGGATGAATTTGGTATGGGGTCAACGACGGAAAACTCTAGTTATCATGTGACACGTAATCCATGGAACTTAAATCACGTACCTGGTGGATCAAGCGGGGGATCAGCTGCTGCGGTTGCGGCAGGCGAAGTATTGTTTTCCCTTGGGACAGACACAGGTGGTTCCATTCGCCAACCGGCATCATTTAATGGAATTGTCGGCATGAAACCAACTTATGGATTAGTATCACGTTATGGGTTAATCACTTTTGCCTCTTCATTAGATACGATTGGACCATTAACACAAATGGTTGAAGATAATGCTCGGATCTTGGAAATTATTGCTGGCCATGACCCATCTGATTCAACGAGTGCCAAGCGGGAAGTTACATCATATACCGATGCTTTAACGAAAGATGTCAAAGGATTAAAAGTTGCCGTACCTGAAGAATATTTGGGTGAAGGTGTTGATCCGGAAGTTAAAGAATCTGTGATGAATGCTTTACAAATGTTAGAACTACTTGGAGTAAAATGGGATAAAATTTCGATGCCCCATTCTAAATATGCGGCAGCAACGTATTATATTTTATCATCAGCTGAAGCATCTACAGCACTTGCTCGCTTTGATGGCATTCGTTTTGGTAAACGTTCAAATCAAGCGAAAAATGTTGATGAATTATTTAAACAATCACGTGCTGAAGGATTTGGCGATGAAGTGAAACGCCGAATTTTACTAGGAACATTCGCTTTAAGTGCTAATAATGTTGAAGATTACTACAAAAAAGCGCAAAAAGTACGAACATTAATTCGTCAGGAATTCCAAACGGTTTTTGAAACATATGATTTAGTCATTGGGCCATCAACCCCTACACCTGCTCCAAAAATTGGTGAAAAAACGGTGGATCCTGTGACCGTTTACGCAAATGATTTATTAACTGTTCCGGCTAATTTAGCTGGTTTACCAAGTTTATCTTTACCTTGTGGATTTACTGAAGAAGAAGGTCTGCCACTTGGTTTACAAATGATCGGTAATCATTTCGCTGAACAGACGATTTATCGTTTAGCATATGCGTATGAGCAGGCGACAAACCACCATAAAAAACGTCCAGCGTTAGGAGGGGAATAAATCGATGAACTTTGAAACAGTTATCGGCTTAGAAGTCCATGTCGAATTAAAAACAAACTCAAAAATATTTAGTTCAAGTCCAAACATATTTGGCGCTGAGCCAAACTCACTCGTCAGTCCAGTTGATCTCGGGTATCCTGGAACATTACCTGTTCTTAATGAAGAAGCGGTTAACTTTGCGATGAAAGCAGCGATGGCGCTAAATTGCGACATAAATTCTCATACATTTTTTGATCGAAAAAATTACTATTATCCAGATAATCCGAAAGCGTATCAAATTTCCCAAGATGAATATCCATTAGCGGAAAACGGTTGGATTGACATCGAAGTTGACGGGAAGAAAAAGCGGATCGGAATTACGCGCATCCATTTAGAAGAAGATGCTGGAAAGCTACAACATACTGAAGAAGGCTATTCACTCGTAGACTATAATCGCCAAGGTGTTCCTCTGATTGAAATTGTTTCCGAACCAGATATTCGCACACCTGATGAAGCGTACGCCTATTTAGATAAGTTAAAAAATATTGTTCAATATACAGGTGTTTCTGATTGCCGGATGGAAGAAGGCTCCCTACGCTGTGATGCGAACCTCTCGTTACGTCCCGTTGGTCAAGAAGCCTTTGGAACAAAGACAGAACTGAAAAACTTAAATTCTTTCGCCTTTGTGAGAAGCGGTCTTGAATACGAACAAAAACGCCAAGAAAAAATCTTACTTTCTGGCGGTGAAATTCTTCAAGAAACCCGTCGTTATGACGAACGAACAAAAGAAACAATTTTAATGCGTGTTAAAGACGATGCCGAAGATTATCGCTTTTTACCTGAACCGGATTTATTACCACTTCACATTGACGAAGCGTGGAAAGAACGCATTCGACAAGAAATTCCGGAATTGCCTGATGCTCGTAAAAAGCGCTATATTGAAGAGGTTGGCTTACCTGAATATGATGCGGAAGTTTTAACGAGTTCAAAGGAAATGTCTGATTTCTTTGAAGAGACGATCCAACTTGGTGCCGATATGAAACAAGCATCAAACTGGCTCATGGGCGATATTTCTGGTTATATGAATAAACATTTAAAAGAACTTCATGAACTTGCCATTACTCCTGAAGGATTAGCAAAAATGATTAAACTTATTGATGATGGGACGATTTCTTCCAAAATTGCCAAGCGAGTTTTTGCCCATCTCGTTGAAAATGGTGGCGACCCAGAAGAGTTTGTCAAACGTGAAGGCCTCGCACAAATCTCCGATGAAGGCCAATTACGAGAAATTGTTTTAGAAGTCCTTGCAGAAAACGAACAATCTGTTACAGACTATCAAGAAGGAAAAGGCCGTGCATTAGGTTACCTCGTTGGACAAGTGATGAAAGCGACAAAAGGTCAAGCGAACCCACCGATGGTTAACAAAATTTTAAAAGAAGAAATCGACAAACAATAAGACAAATCATAAAAAGAGCTACTACGATAATACAGATCAGTAGTAGTTCTTTTTGTGGTTAATAAATAAAATGTATCAGTTAAAGTCTTAACAAAAAAGTACGGAAAACTGTCATATATAGAAATGGTTGCACCATTGCAATGGCACTTAAAAAGTGTCATACTTAAGAAGCTTATCGGAGCGCATCAAAAAGGGGTGGAAATAATATGAAAAAAGCACGCATTATTTACAACCCTACAGCAGGGCGTGAAATGTTTAAAAAAGAATTACCAGATGTTTTAGAACGTTTTGAACGAGCAGGCTATGAAACATCAGCACATGCAACAACTGCTGAAGGTGATGCTATAAACGCAACAAAATATGCGATTGAACATAAGTTTGATATGATCGTTGTTGCCGGTGGTGACGGAACAATCAATGAAGCAATCAATGGCATGGCTCCCGAGGATTATCGGCCAAGGTTAGGAATTATCCCCGCTGGAACAACGAATGACTTTGCCCGTGCCCTAAACATTCCTCGACAAATTGATCAAGCAGTCGATATTATTTTAGCCGGTCAATCGATGTTATTAGATATTGGAAAAGTGAATGATCAATATTTTATGAACATCGCTGGGGGTGGGGACCTCACGGAATTAACGTATGAAGTGCCAAGCAAGTTAAAAGCAGTTCTTGGTCAACTCGCCTACTATATGAAAGGTGTAGAAATGTTACCTTTTATTAGACCAACACGCACGAGAATAGAATTTGATGGGGAAGCAATTGATGAAGAAGTCATGTTATTTTTAGTTGCTAACACAAATTCTGTTGGTGGTTTTGAAAAATTAGCACCTGATGCGAAAATGAACGATGGATACTTTGATTTACTTATTTTACGAGCCACTAACTTAGCTGAATTTATTCGCGTCGCCACACTTGCTCTTCGTGGCGCACATATCGAGGATAATCTTGTCATTTATAAAAAAGCGAAACATATTAAAGTCATGCCTGACGATCGTATGCAACTAAATATTGATGGTGAATACGGCGGTTTGTTACCCGGCGAATTTATAAATTACAAACAACATATTGAATTTTTTGTTCCAGAGAAATTTATTGATTCACAAGAGGATCGCTCATAAGTAGCAATCCTCTTTTTAATGGTGAATAAATGACATATTTAAACATTGTAGAAGTGACATTTGTAAATATATGCTAATATATACGATAAGTTATATTAAGCAAAGGAGCATTGTCGATGATACAAATTACATTAATGGAAGCATATTTGATTGAAACATTACGTCATAAAGGACTAACAAATGACGCTATATTAAAACACGTTCACGAAAAACGAGTCGATGAACTGCAAAAGTATCACGATAGCTTTGACTTTACTGGACTTTATGCTTTAGAAGATCATTTAACAACGATTTTACAAGAAGGTTATCAAATTAAGTTTTTAACAATGCCAGGTTTAATAAATTTACTCCGTATGAAATATAATAAAGAACTAGAAAAAGATTACATCGCCAAAGAAACATCATTGGAAAATCTCACATTAACAACTGAAGAAAAATCAGATTTAGAAAATTGGTTAGCAGCCAATTGGCAACTCGTTGAAAATGAAGAGAAATTTTCAATCGTCCCACGGCATTCGCATTAAAACATGTACAAACATAATAAAGCCATTAAACAAAGGAAGAATAATTGTGGTAAAAAAGAATGAAATACTCACATTAACAATTGAAGATCTAACCCATGAAGGATTTGGTGTTGGTAAAGTAGACGGTTATCCATTGTTTATTGAAGGAGCTTTACCAGGTGAACGAGTGCAAATTAAAGTTGTCCGTGTGAATAAAAATTTTGGGTACGGCAAATTATTACATATCGAACAACAAAGTGATGAACGGATTGAGTCAACTCATGAATGTGGCGGCTGTCGGTTACAACATATGAGCTATGAATTAGAACTGCAGATGAAACATGATCAAGTGAAGAACGTGATGCAAAAAATTGCTCATCTTGATCACGTACCTGTTCATGAGCCGATTCGGATGACTGAGCCATGGCGTTATCGAAATAAAGTTCAAATGCCTGTTGGTGAAAGAAATGGGCGATTAATTACCGGATTTTATCGGCCCCGCAGTCACGATATTATTGAAATGACTGAGCCTTGTTTAGCACAGGAAACATTAGTTGATGGGATTATTGAGACGATTCGTGACCAGGCAAATGCGTTAGGTATCCGGACATATAATGAAAAAAGTCATCGAGGCACACTACGTCATATTATTGTGCGCGTCGGTCAAAAAACAAATGAAGCAATGGTTATTATCGTCACCCGAACAAAGATGCTCCCACATACAAATGAACTTATTGAAGCAATCCGTGAAAAACATCCACACGTTACATCAATCATGCATAATATTAATGAACGACGAACGAATGTTATTTTTGGTGATGTGACACGTAATTTATGGGGTGAATCATACATTCACGAACAAATAGGCGATTTAACATTTGCCATTTCTGCACGCTCATTTTTTCAAGTAAATACGACACAAACAGAAATACTTTATGAAAAAACATTAGAATATGCCAAGATCGGCGCAAATGACGTTGTCGTTGATGCCTATTGTGGGACAGGGTCGATTTCTCTTTTCCTAGCCCAACAAGCGAAAAAAGTGTATGGAGTCGAAATTGTTCCAGAAGCGGTTAGTGACGCAAAGAAAAATGCTCGTCTCAATGACATTAAAAATGCTGAGTTTGTCGTTGGTGCGGCAGAAAAGATCATGCCATGGTGGAAAGATCAGGGTTTACAACCAAATGTGATCGTCGTTGATCCCCCACGAAAAGGTTGTGATGAAAAGTTGTTACAAGCAATGATTGATATGGCGCCTGAGAGAATCGTTTATGTGTCATGTAATCCCGCAACACTAGCAAGAGACTTAAAAATTTTAGAAGTGGGAGGCTTTGAAACAAAGGAAATTCAGCCTGTTGATATGTTTCCGAGAACACATCATGTCGAGTTGGTAGCATTGATGTCTAGGGAATGTAACCAAACAAAGAAGTCCTGACATGCATAATGAAGTCTTGCTATGATTTCCACCTTAGGGATAAAGAAGTCGTGCTATTTTCGGGTCTTTAATCGACCTTTAACCCTTGCCCTTAAGCCTTTTATCTATTATCCACTCTGTCAAAACTCCATTTTACATGAGCAAAATGCGTGTTGAAAAGCATGAAAAAAGGCGTGAAAAAGGGGCAAAATTGACAACGGATTGGGTGAAAAACGGGATTTGTAGCAAGACTTCTTTTTACCAGGCAATGGTGGAATGCGGGTTTGAGAGGGGGGAAATAGCAAGACAAGTTTATTCCTGAACAGGAATAAACATTGATATAACAATGTTTAAAGAAGAAACATCTATTTTGTCAACTTGATGAAATAGATGTTTTTTCGTTGGGAGAATAAAGAAATGGACCGGAAAATAGGAAGAAAAATATATTTTTTTATTGTGCAAAAACTTAATTATAGTAGAAAATTCCTCAAGATTAGGTTTACTAATACCTGAGAAGTTGAAAAATGCACTTGCTCAGTTACACAATAAAGGAGGAAATGAATCATGAATGTAAAAAAGTTATATTTAACGAAGAATGAATGCTATAAAGCGGGAAGAAAGATTACTCCAAAAGGAATTATGGTCCATAGCACAGGAGCAAACAATCCGAATTTAAAACGGTATGTTGGCCCAGACGATGGATTGTTAGGAAAAAATCAATACAATAATCACTGGAATCAGCCACGTCCAGATGGCAGACAAGTATGTGTTCATGTTTTTATCGGAAAGTTAAAAGATGGATCGATTGCAACATACCAAACATTACCTTGGAATCATCGGGGATGGCATGCGGGCGGAGATGCAAACAATACACAGATTGGATTTGAAATCTGTGAGGATAATTTAATGGATAAAACTTACTTTGCCCTGACAAAGGGTACATCGACGTTGCCCGCAAAGGGCGTTTTTAGTCGATGATCCATTGTGCGGTTTATAAAGAAGCGGTTGAACTCTGTGCTTATCTTTGTAAACAGTACAAGTTAACAGAGAAAAATATCATCGGTCATTATGAAGGCTATCAGAAGAAAATTGCTAGTAATCATGGCGATCCACGTCATTGGTTCTCAAAACATGTTAAGTCAATG
>DATGTA010000066.1:0-2401 GCA_035302085.1 Bacillota bacterium | reverse complement strand
CTTCACAAAACATTAAATAAATTTTTAATTGGTGCGATGCAACATGAGGCAATGATGACTTATACGGAAGCTGATTCTCTACTCATTGTTAGAAACCGAACAAAGGTTCATGAACTTGCTCTAAAAGCAGGTGCCGCTGTGTTAATTACGGGTGGTTTTGATACGGCAGATTATATTAAAAAACTTGCCGATGAGAAACAGTTGCCGATTATGTCAACACGCTATGATACATATACGGTCGCTTCGATGATTAACCGAGCGATTGATGATCAAATGATTAAACGTGAAATCGTCTTTGTAGAAGATATTTATACACCTTTTGAATCGGTGCATTATTTACATCCAGATGATCAAGTGAAACGGTGGTATGAATTAAATCATTTGACAACACATACTCGTTTTCCAGTCATCGATGAGCGAAAACGTTTAAAAGGAATGGTGACATCAAAAGATATTATTGGTAAAGATCATGAGCTAACGATTGAAGCAATCATGTCACATAATCCAGTAACTGTTAAGGAGAAGACTTCTTTAGCCTTTATTTCCCATACGATGGTTTGGGAAGGGGTGGAAATTATTCCAGTGATTGATCAGCAAAAACAACTGTGTGGAATCATTTCACGACAAGATGTGTTAGAAGCATTACAACAAGTACAACATCAACCACAACACGGGGAAACGTTAGATGACATTGTCGCTAGTAAATTAAATGTTAAACAAAATAATTGTTCAACATTTTCTTTAAAAGTCACCCCACAAATGACGAATCAAATTGGCACCCTTTCACATGGCGTTTTAACGACGATCATTACCGAATCGAGTCGACAACTCTTATTGCATTTAAGAAAAGGTGATATGGTCGTTGAGAACTTAACGACATATTTTATTAAGCCAGTACAAATTGATAGTTTATTAACCGTTCATCCGAAAATATTAGAGATTGGCCATGCATATGCGAAAATTGATTCGGAAATTTATGATGAAGAAAAAATTGTTGGTAAAGGGTTATTAACCGTACAATTAATTGAACATATCGAAGGGAGATAAGGCGGATTAAAAAAGCTTTATTTCCCTTGATTGCTCAGTTACGGATTTAATCGGCGATATTCTTTGCGAAAAAAACGTGCATCACGAATACCGACATGAAGTTGGATGAAGCCGAGTAGGAGAAAGGCAATTCCGATAAATAATGTTAAACGTGTTTCGTAAAGTAAATATTGATTGATCCCAAAAGCAACGATAAAGCTTCCGAGACAAATACGTGATTTCGCTTGATAATATTCTTGAGTTAATCTATCATGACTTCTTAAAATTGCGACTTTGAAATAGATGTATAAAACAACTGAGATGACGATAATCAAAGCAAATATTAGCATAAAAAACGCTCACTTTCTAAAATGAATTTCTTAATGATTTATTTGTTATTGTACCGAACTTTATTTGATTTATCTACATATATGAGCGGATGTCACTATTTTTTCAATTCAATAGAGATTTTAGTATAGTTAGGAGAATATTTATGGTTAAACAACAAATTATTGAATGGATTCAGGCTTATGAGCGGATTATTATTCATCGCCACGTTCGTCCTGACCCTGATGCTTACGGCTCACAGGCTGGCTTACAACGAATGATTCAATTATCTTTCCCCAAAAAAGAAGTTTATATTGTCGGTGAGGAAGACCCTGACTTACATTATCTAGCACGGATGGATGAAATTTCTAATGATAAATATAATGATGCTTTAGTCATTGTTTGTGATACGGCGAATACAGGGCGAATTTGTGATCAAAGATATAAGTTAGGAAAAAAAATTGTGAAAATTGATCATCACCCAAATGTTGACCCCTATGGAGATCTTTTATGGGTCGATACAGATGCAAGTTCAACGAGTGAAATGATTTATGAATTATTTTTAGCAGGTAAAGATAACGGTTTAGTGCTCGATGCTCAAGCTGCTCGGTTAATTTATGCTGGGATCGTTGGTGATACGGGACGATTTTTATTTCCAAGTACAACGCCAAAAACATTTACTTATGTGGCTGAACTTGTGAGTTATGAGTTTGATCGCTCAGAACTATATGATGGCATGTACAATGTTAAACAAAATATTGCTCGTTTACGTGGTCATATATTAAAAGATTTTACGATTTCTGATAATGGTGTATCGACTGTAAAATTGCCACAAGACATCTTGGCAACATATGATGTTAATGCTTTAGAATCTGGACAACTTGTCCGTACACTTGGCGATATTGAAGGAATTATCGCTTGGGCATTTTTTGTTGAAGAAAAGCCTGGGCTCATCCGTGTGCGCCTTCGTTCAAAAGGTCCGGTTATAAATGAAATTGCGGCACGATTTAATGGTGGCGGTCATCCATTAGCTTCTGGAGCAACGGTT
>DATGTA010000065.1:0-3968 GCA_035302085.1 Bacillota bacterium | reverse complement strand
CTGTAAAAGATGGAACAATTACGATAATAGTAGATCATTTCTCAACATACGGTGTTTTTGCTAAAGAAAAAGAGGAAGATTTAAAAGAAGACCCAGAAAAAGAAGATCCAATTGAATTACCAAAAGATGCAGAAGAAATCGATTATGTTATTTTACATGAAAATGGCAAAGAAAAGTCAACTGCCAATAGTTTCTTCGTTAAACCGGGCTATCTCTTTGAAAAAGATGGTAAAACATATGTTCAAGTAACTATAACTAATGGTGAAATGGTCAAAGAGTTAAAGAGTGAGCACGGTGAGGCTGTAGTTGTCAAAGAACATGATGACGGATCTATTGATGTTCAATTTAGAATAAACAGTGATTTATCAGATACACTTCTTGAAATGCGCATTGTAGTGCCAGGTATGTATGACACAGAGCACAAAGCAATATTCTCAATTGATGAAGACAAGGAGCCATTAGATCCTTCAAAAGATCCTAAGCCAGAGCCAAAACCAAAACCTGAAGAGAAATCAACAACTGAAGCGGAAAAAGTATATGCTATTGACTATATTGTCAAACATGCAACAGATGACGAAGCTTCAGCAGCCGATGGTTTCTTTGTAAAGCCAGGGCATATTCTAGAAAAAGACGGTGATAAATATTTACAAGTTACGATCAATAATTGGGATATGATTAATTGGCTGAAATATAACGGGAAAGATGTACTTGTTGCAAAAGTTAATAAAGATGGTTCAGCACTTGTTCAATTAAAAATTGATGGCGATCTTTCAGATGTCATCGAACTAAATATGAGTATAACTGTTCCAGGTGTCTATGAAAATCAAGAGCATGATGCTCGTCTAATTTTAAATCCTGAAAGTATGAAAGAGTTAGATGAAGTTGAAGCAGCAAATTTTGTAATTTATGATACACCAGAAAAACCATCATTTGGTAGTAATGACGACAATGGTGACGAGAATGGTGCACCAGCTGATGATAAGCCAAAGAACCCGCAAACAGGTGATACAAGTGGATTCCTACTTTATTTATCATTGCTTTTCGGGTCAGCACTTCCGTTAATTATTCAAATCAGAAGACGTTTTGCGAAAGCTTAAATTGTCAAAATAAAACAGCAGTGAGTCTTGCGGTTGTTCATCAATCGTAAGGCTCCCTTTCTTATGATTAATAGTTTTAAATGGTTCGTTTCGGAAAAAGAGGTGCTTAATGAGATGAAAAACAACATAAAGTTATTCGCTTTAATGGTGAGTTTATTTTTAATGATTGTTGGTTGTGCATCGAATGACAATCCTGAGGCAACAGATTCAGAAGATCAAACAGAAACTGAACAAACGTCTGAAAAAGAAGCAACAACAGAAACAGAGGAAGAAGAGGAAGACTACAATCTTGTGGCGACAACTGTTGCACTCGTTGAAATTTTAGATGAATTAGAAATTGACTTAGTCGGAGTACCAACATCTTATAAAGATTTACCAGAGCGTTATGATGATGCTGTTGAAGTCGGTATGGCAGCGGAACCTGATATGGAAATTATTAAATCATTAAAACCGGATGATGTATTATCAGCGACAACACTTGATGCTGAATTTGATTTAGCACCTGTTTTTGAAAGTGCTGATGTGCCTGTCACATTTGTTGATATGGAAGGGATTGAAAATATGTATGACACAATTGCTGACCTTGCTGAAGAGTACAATCGCCAAGAACAAGCCGATAAAATTATTACTGAATTTGAAGATAAAGTAGCTGAAATAGAAGAAAAAATTGAAGGTCAAGAATCGCCTGATGTACTTATATTATTAGGAATTCCAGGCAGTTATTTAGTTGCTACAGAAAATTCATACTTAGGTGATATTGTCAAGCGAGCTGGTGGTACGAATGTTTTCCCAGGTGAAGAAGGAATTGAGTATACTTCAGCAAATACAGAACACCTTCAACAGACAGACCCCGACATTATTTTACGAGCAGCCCATGGAATGCCAGATGAAGTTGTAGAAATGTTTGATGAAGAGTTTGCCGAAAATGATATATGGCAACATTTTGATGCCGTACAAAATGATGAAGTATATGACTTAGAAGAAACACTTTTTGGAACGACCGCAAACTTAGCGGTTGTTGAAGCGCTCGATCATTTAGTTGAATTATTTTATCCTGATTTATAAAACGAACATGTCTAACATAAAGAGGTTTTATCAATGAACAAAAGAGTCGTTAGTTTAATAGCAATTATTATACTACTACCTGTGACAATGATCGTTTCAGCGACGACAGGAAGTCTTGATGTAACAGCTCTTGAATTAATTAAAGGTTTATGGACGGGAGCAAATGAAAACGTCAATATTGTTAAAGATTTACGTTTTCCGAGAATTATTGTCTCCATGATGGCGGGAGCAGCGCTTGCTGTTTCAGGTGTTTTACTCCAAGCAGTTATGCGCAACCCACTCGCTGAGCCAGGCATTATTGGTGTTTCATCTGGAGCGGCATTTTTCACATTGCTCGTTGTGTCATTTTTTCCGACATTGTTTTTTTATTCCCCGTTGTTTGCGTTTATCGGTGGGGCAATCGCCTTTTTACTCGTCTATTCACTATCATGGAAATCCGGCTTAAATCCACTCCGAATGATTTTAATCGGTGTGGCAATTAATGCAATTTTTACAGGATTAAGCGAACTACTCAGTGCGCAGGGTGCAAGCAGTATGACCCAAAGTATATCTGTTACATCATCAACGTTATCAATGAAGACGTGGAATGATGTCCATATTATTACACTTTACGGGGCGATTGGTCTTATCATTGCTTTTCTTTTATTTGCTTGGTGTAACCATTTAGCATTAAAAGATCAAACATTGAAAAATTTAGGATTTAATATTAATCGAGCTCGATTTATTATTTCAATTGTCGCCGTATTATTAGCGGCGATTGCTACATCAATTGCCGGGATGTTTACGTTCGTTGGATTACTTATCCCACATATTGGTCGATTACTCGTTGGGACAGATCATAAAGTGCTCATTCCATTTTCAGCATTTGCAGGAGCTATTTTAATTTTACTCGCAGATACAGTTGGTCGAACAATTATGGCACCAATTGAAATTCCAGCATCAATCATTATGGCAATTATCGGTGGTCCATTCCTAATATTGTTGCTCAGAAAGAGTGATCGAATTTATGGAAATTAAAAAAATTACGTTCGCTTATGATGATAAGATTCGTCGATTGCATCATATAAATGCAACCGTAAAAAAAGGTGAAATTACAACAATTATCGGCCCCAATGGTTGTGGGAAATCTACGTTAATGGGTGTCTTGACAAAAAATTTACTGCCTGAAAGTGGCGATGTCGTTTTAGATGGAAAGGCGCTTCAATCATATAAAGCAAAAGAATTGGCGAAGAAACTAGGTGTTGTCCACCAACATAATATTGCACCATCAGATATGACCGTTGAACGTTTAGCTTTTTATGGTAGACTTCCATATCAGCGAGCTTTTTCACCACATACAAAAGAAGATGAAGAAATTGTCGATTGGGCGCTTGCTTGTACAGGATTAGAAGATAAACGCAATGCGGAAATTGAAACATTATCAGGTGGTCAACAACAACGTGCTTGGATTGCGATGGCACTTGCCCAAAAAACACCGTATTTATTTTTAGATGAACCGACATCGAATTTAGATATTTTTTATCAATATGATATATTAAAACTTGTGAAACAACTCCGTGATGAACAAGGCTTGACGATCGTTATGGTTTTACATGATATTACACAAGCGATTCAATTTAGTGATTCGATCATTGCGATGAAAAAGGGGCATATTGTGAAACAAGGTAATCCAAAAGAAATAATGACAGCCGAATTAATTGATGAAATTTATGGTGTTGAAGTCGTTGTCAAACATGATGAAGAATTAGGGATGTATATTGTCCCCCTAAGTGGATGAGATTTTACTCAATGCGAGCATCCCTCATG
>DATGTA010000064.1:0-2323 GCA_035302085.1 Bacillota bacterium | reverse complement strand
GACATCGACGACAGGAATGGTAGAGCCAATTGTCAATGGAAGACTTGCTAGTTGTTGACGAATCACACTAGGACCTTTGGCAGCTCCTGGACGACCTTGGTTTCGTCGAACACCCGCATCACACTGAAACCCAATCAGACTAAAAGCTTTTGTTCGTTGTTTTGTTAATGTATCAATTGTTTGGATACGGACTGCTTGATGATAGCGCAAACTCTCTTGATCATCATCAATCCGTCCTTGCCAAGTATTTTGGTTAGTTAATTTATAAATTGTAAACACCCCAATCTGGAAGTATACATAAAGCGCTTTCACTTTTAGTATATGTCATGTAATATATAAATACTAATACATATAATTTATGAATTTATAGATTAAAGCTATAAATAATAATTATCTATTTGAATGAGGTGCATAAATTATGGAATTGAGACAATTACATTATTTTGTAACCGTTGTTGACAAAACTTCATTTACAAACGCTGCGAAAGAATTGCACATTTCCCAGCCTTCACTAAGTACATCGATAAGCAATTTAGAACAACAACTCGGCTTCACATTACTTGAGCGACATACCCGACACATGTCATTAACACCTGAAGGTAAGATTTTATACGAAGAAGCGACAAAATTACTTGCTCATTTTAACCATATTAAACAAGAAATGGATCGTTTACAAAAAGAAGGTCCCCTAGAATTATCAATTGGTCTTATTGAATCAACAGAATTTTGGATGCCTAACATTTTAAGTCAATTTAAACAGCAATTTCCCCATGTTCATATTCGCCTATTAGAAGTGTTGAGCTTGCGTGATGTTGAAAAGTCACTCACAAACTTCCAAACGCATATCGCTATTACGAACCAATTTATTGACCATACGGACATTCAAACAATCCCGATTTATGATGAAACATTAGTCGCCCTATTACCGCCCAACCATTCCTTACAACATAAACAAGTGATTACGATTAATGATTTAATGGCTGAGCCTTTTATTATTTCTAAAGAAGGGTTTCAATCGCGATCTGATATTTTAAATGCTTTTCAGAAAGAAAGTGTTCAGCCAAATATTCAATTTGAAATTGAACGGTTTGAAACCGCCTGTAGTCTTGTGGAAAGTGGTTTAGGTGTCACCGTTTTGCCAAAAAATTATGTGAAATATGCTAAAAGACACCAGTATCATATAAAGCCACTTGACGGGGCGACAATTTCACGAACGGTTTATTTAGCTTATGTCAAAAATCGATATTTACCGCCAATTGTAGAACAGTTTATGAAAATTGTGAAAAACTTTTTCAAAAACAATGCTTCATAAAACAAACATGGGACGACCACTGATCACAAGCTTATCAATGTTCGTCCCATCTATTTTTTTAAGAAATGGCTCGCTCTGGCGCATATGGCGTCAGGTCAATTGAAGAAGCTTTGCCATAAATCATTTCCGAAATTAACTTTCCAACAAATGGTCCAATCGTTAAGCCTGAAGGTCCGAGTCCATTTGCTAAATATAAGTTGTCTATTGAGGGAATTTTTCCGATTAATGGCAAAAGGTCCTGACTCATTGGTCGAAAGCCAATCCGAACTTCTGTAAGGGTTGCATCTGTTAGTCCTGGCGCAACTGTTAGTCCCTCATTCAACACTTCTCTCACCCCATCGGCAGTCATTCGATAATCAAAACCTGAATTTGTCTCACGTGTCGCTCCAATAACTATTCGTGAATTTTCAAAAGGCACGAGATAATGACCACTACCTACGGGTGAGATGACCGGCCAATGACTTGTGTCAATCTGTGGCAATGTTAAATGGACAATTTGTCCACGTTGTGGCTCAATATGTAATGTCAGGTTAAAAGGTGTTAATAAATCTTTTGCCCACGCCCCTGCTGTCATTAATACACGATCAGCTTCATATATTTTATCTTTAACCTGAACACCGATCACTTGACCATTTTCCATCCGCAAACTCGCTTCACCTGGTATGTAGTTTACGCCATTTTGCTTAGCGATATTTAATAATGCTTTTGCTAAAAGGCGCCCATCAACACGAGCTGCTCCTGGAATGTAAAGCGCTTCCAATTGTTCATCTAATAAAGGAAAGTATTTTTTCGCCCCTTCATTTGTTAAATGTTCCACTTGACCAATTAATGGTGCCTTTGCTTGACGATTTTTAATCAGTTGCCAATGTTTTTGTAAGTGATCAGAGTTAGTTGCTGTCACTAATGAGCCGACTTTTTTATAGCTCACATTTTTTTCCCCATATTCACTTAATTCCTTAATCAACTGTGGATAAAAATGGGCTGCCTCATTAGCCATGTTATACCATTGTT
>DATGTA010000063.1:0-15014 GCA_035302085.1 Bacillota bacterium | reverse complement strand
ATTAAATATAATCGGCGTCGGTACAGCTCATTCGACTGGAATGAAAAAAGGTGCCATTGTAGATATTGATCAAACCATTCAATCGATTAGACAAGCTATCGAACAAGCTGAAAGAATGATCGGAATGGAAATTAAGCGAGTTGTCGTAGGTATCAATGGTAACCATATTCAATTACAACCGTGTCATGGGGTTGTTGCTGTGCAAAGTGAAAATCGTGAAATTGGTGATGAAGATGTTCAACGTGTCATTGAAGGTGCTCAAGTCGTATCAATTCCACCTGAGCGAGAAATTATTGATGTCATTCCTAGACAGTTTATTGTCGATGGACTAGAAGAAATTAAGGATCCACGTGGAATGATCGGCGTTCGCTTAGAAATGGAAGGAACGATCATTACTTGTTCGAAAACTATTTTACATAATATCTTAAAGTGTGTTGAGGGAGCAGATTTAGATATATTAGATATTACTTTACAACCACTTGCAGCAGGTACGATTGCTTTATCAAATGACGAAAAAAATTTAGGGGTAGCTTTAATTGATGTTGGTGGTGGAAGTACAACTGTTTCAGTGTTTGAAAACAATCAACTTGTAGCGACAAGTAATATTCCCCTCGGTGGCGATAACATTACAAAAGATGTCTCCATCGGTTTAAGAACGTCAACTGATGAAGCCGAAAAAATAAAACTTAAATATGGTCAAGCCTATAGTGATTTAGCTAGTGAAACAGAAACGTTTGATGTGACAACCATCGGAAGTAATGAGCGCCAATCATATGCACAAGTCGATATTGCGACGATGATTGAAGCACGTTTAGAAGAAATTTATACATTTGTTGTGCGGGAATTGCAAGCAATGGGTTTCCATGATTTACCTGGTGGTTACGTATTAACAGGTGGTACAATGAAAATGCCAGGTGTTTTAGAGTTGGCGCAAGATATTTTTTACGCAAATGTAAGAGTTGCTATTCCAGATTATATTGGTGTTAGAGAGCCGCAATATATTCCTGGTGTAGGAATTTTAAAGTTTGCTTATGAAAATGCAAAAATTCAAGGAAAACAATTGTATCCATCCGTACATTTACATACAGCTGAGCAGCCAAGTGGACATACGAAAAAACAGATATCACAAGAGAGCAAGCAAAAGCCAAAAAGGGAATCTAGAATTGCTAATCTTTTCAATCGATTTTTTGATTAAAAACATTCCAATAAAGGATCATTTAATAATTGATATATACGTATTAGCTTCTAGAAAAGATTTCATTATGCACATGGAGGAGGAACGGATTTATGTTAGAGTTTGATACGAATATGGATCAACTGGCAACAATAAAAGTGATCGGTGTCGGTGGTGGTGGTAATAATGCTGTAAACCGAATGATCGAACACGGGGTTGCTGGTGTTGAATTTATTGCAGTGAATACAGATGCTCAAGCATTAAATATGTCCAAAGCGGAAACAAAATTACAAATTGGTGAAAAATTAACACGTGGCCTTGGAGCTGGAGCTAATCCAGAAATTGGGAAAAAAGCAGCGGAAGAAAGTAAAGATCAAATTGAAGAGTCATTACAAGGTGCAGATATGGTATTTGTGACGGCTGGTATGGGCGGTGGGACAGGGACAGGCGCCGCCCCCGTTATTGCACAAATATCGAAAGAAATCGGGGCACTCACAGTTGGGGTTGTGACACGACCATTTTCATTTGAAGGAAGAAGACGGTCTATGCAAGCAATTTCGGGAATCGATGCATTAAAAAGTAATGTCGATACATTAATTGTGATCCCCAATGACCGTTTGCTTGAAATTGTCGATAAAAACACACCGATGTTAGAAGCGTTTAAAGAGGCTGATAACGTCTTACGTCAAGGGGTACAAGGCATATCTGATTTAATCGCTAAACCAGGGCTCATTAACGTCGATTTTGCTGATGTGAAGACGATTATGTATGATAAAGGATCAGCACTGATGGGTATTGGTGTTGCAACAGGCGAAAATCGGGCATCAGAAGCTGCAAAAAAAGCGATTTCCTCTCCATTGCTTGAAACTTCCATTGATGGCGCACATGGAATACTCATGAATATTACCGGTGGTGTAAATTTAAGTTTATTTGAAGTACAAGAAGCAGCCGACTTAGTCACTTCAGCAGCTGATACTGAAGTGAATGTTATATTTGGAGCCGTCATTAATGAAGAGTTAGATGATGAAATTGTTGTTACCGTCATCGCTACAGGGTTTACAGCGACTAAAGAACGTAAAGCAGACGTTCGGCCATTGAATCGACAACAACCGCAACAACCCCAAGAACCTTCGACACCGCGACGAACAGAAGCTAATATTGAGGAAAAAACGTATCGTCAACACGATGAAGAAACATTAGATATACCGACATTTTTACGAAACCGTAACCGTTAAAAAACATTAAACATAACATTTATAACTGTGAATCCAAGCGATTCACAGTTTTTTTGTGGGAAAAGTTAATTGAAAATCTTATTCGTGATAGCTTATTTGTATCAAAAAAATATCATTCGACAATATCCATGAAAAGTAGTAAAAATATACCTTTTAATATTTCAAGGTGTGACAGACTTTTTGCTAATTGTTTACTATACTGCTCCATAAAGAGAACATTTTAACCGTTTAATCGATTGACAAATTATGAAGCGGGGCATTTTAATGACGATCTATCTCGATGCAGTGTGGCTGTTAAATATTTTGATTGATATGACATTGCTAATGTTAACAAACTATTTGGCTAAAGCAAATACATCACGACTCAGAATAATTTTCGGCTCACTTTTCGCTTCTTTAATCGTTCCTATTTATTTATATACCCCCTATTCATTTTTCACGACAACGGTCGGTAAACTGTTGTATTCAATCATTATTATTTTAATCACTTTTCGATTTATAACAGTTTTTCACTTTTTAAAATTACTCATGTTGTTTTACTTCGTCACATTTATGATCGGAGGTGGTCTCATTGCAAGTTATTATTTTTTGGAACACCCTTTAACAACAATTTTAAATGATTTTGCGATTCATTCACGATATGGTGATCCACTCAGTTGGTTATTTGTCATCATTAGTTTTCCAGTTTTTTCGTTTTTTTTAAAAAAACAAATGGACAGGCAGCGTTTACGTCAGCTTGAACATGACAATATATATCCGGTGATGATCGAGATGAATGATCAATCATACGAAACGAAAGGATACCTTGATACAGGCAATCAATTAATTGATCCGCTAACGAAACAACCTGTCATTATATGTGATGCAATTTTTTTACAACAATGGTTTACGAAGCAGGATTGGGACTTATTACTTAAAGCAAATAGACATAAAGATTTTAAGTTTTTACCCGCTAAATGGGCAAACAAAGTCCGCCTTATACCATTTTACGGGGTCAGTGGTAAACGTGACTTATTAATGGCACTTAAGCCAGAACAAGTAATTATTTATAATAACGATGAAAAATTAATGAGTAAACAAATATTAATCGGCATCCAATTTAGTTCATTAACGGCCGATCAAACTTATCATTGCTTACTGCACCCACAATTGATTGCTAAGGCAACAAATGTAAGCTAATTTATTTCGTGGAGTTGATTTTATTGAATAAAAAACCACATAAATGGCATTTTTGGTTTTCTAAAATACTTAAATCCCTCGGGTTTAAAGGTGATGAAATATATTATATTGGTGGTCATGCCGCATTACCGCCACCATTGACGAAAGAAGATGAAAGTAAATATTTAAAGTTATTAGCAACAGGTGATGAGCAGGCACGCTCAATGCTTATTGAACATAATTTACGTCTTGTCGTTTATATTTCGCGAAAGTTTGAAAACACTGGTATAAACATCGAAGATTTAATTAGTATCGGCACTATTGGACTTATAAAAGCGGTCAATACATTTGATACTGGCCGAAAAATTAAATTAGCCACGTATGCTTCCCGATGTATCGAAAATGAAATTTTAATGTATTTACGCAAAAACAGTCGCCTAAAAAGTGAAATTTCTTTCGAAGAGCCACTTAATGTCGATTGGGATGGTAATAAGTTACTATTAGCCGATGTTTTAGGAACAGAAATTGATATCATTACGAAGCATTTAGACTCAGAAGTTGATAAACTTTTACTAACAAAAGCTCTATCCCAACTAACCGCTCGTGAACAAAAAATTATGAAATTACGTTTTGGTTTAATGGGTAATAAAAGCAAAACACAAAAAGACGTTGCAGATCTATTAGGAATTTCGCAATCATATATTTCTCGATTAGAAAAAAAGATTATTTATCGTTTGAAAAAAGAATTTAAGAAAATGGTTTAAAAGGATATTGTTAAAATTTGCCCATTCTGTTTTTGCATAAAAATTCCCAAAGCAGGAGATACTGACCTTGAACAGCATCACCAACTTTGGGAGGTAAATTTTAGAAAATGCATAGACATAAGGTTGAAATATGTGGTGTTGATACATCAAAGTTACCCGTCCTTAAAAATGAGGAAATGAGAAAACTTTTTAAACAATTACAAAATGAAGGTAAACGCTCGGCAAGAGAAAAGCTTGTCAATGGAAATTTACGTCTCGTTTTAAGTGTTATTAAAAGATTTAACAACCGTGGTGAATATGTAGATGATTTGTTTCAAGTTGGCTGTATTGGATTAATGAAATCAATTGACAATTTTGATTTAAGTCACAATGTTCGTTTTTCAACATATGCTGTTCCGATGATTATTGGCGAAATTAGACGATATTTACGAGATAATAATCCGATTAGAGTTTCACGTTCCCTAAGAGATACCGCTTATAAAGCGTTACAAACACGGGAGCAACTGATTCGAAAAAATGATAAAGAACCGACCGTGGCACAAATTGCCCGGGAAATGGAGATTCCCCATGAAGATATTGTTTTTGCGCTTGATGCGATCCAAGATCCCGTTTCGTTACACGAACCGATCTACAATGATGGTGGAGATCCGATTTACGTTCTCGATCAAATAAGTGATGAAACAATTACTGAAGATAATTGGGATAATAACTTATCACTACAACAAGGCATTGGACAATTACAAGATCGTGAACAATTAATTATTAACAAGCGTTTTTTTCAAGGGAAAACACAAATGGAAGTTGCCGATGAAATTGGTATTTCGCAAGCACAAGTTTCGCGTTTGGAAAAAGCGGCTATTGAACAAATGAACAATGATATGTTTAATATTAAATGAAATCAATTTTTCCAGATCGTTCATATGACATATAATGTTCATGGTTTACCAGTTTGACAATAATTATTAAACTGACTTAACTAAATATATGGATTTAATCGTTGAATAGGCATTTGGGTGTGTTAAAGCAAGTATCGAACATGCTCAACGAATGCTTACTTCAACGATTTTTTATTTAAAAACGAATAATACATTGACAGATCTATCCATATAAATTGAGTATAGGTGGTGAATGTAATGATCAAATTATCGGAATTACAAAGAAAAGAAGTTATCATGATTAATAATGGGAAACGGTTAGGATTTATTTATGATTTACATATCGATTCAACTCATGGTACGATTATTGCTATAATATTAATTAAACGAGAAAAAGCTAATTGGTTATTTCATAAACCTGTAGAATTGTTCGTTGAGTGGACACAGATTGTGACGATCGGCGAAGATACGATTTTAATTAGGGACTTTAAAGAAATGTAAACGATTAACAATTGCCATCAAATAAAAGTGAGGGATGGTGAACAATGTCTGAACCTTTTACGGAATTAACTCAAACACATTTAACATTGCAAAAATGGCAAGCGATTGATCCCCAATTAATCGTTGGCTTTTCAACCCGTCGTGGTGGGATAAGTAATAGTTATTATCACTCATTAAATCTAGGGTTACATGTCGCTGATGATCCAGCGAATGTGATTGAAAACAGAAAAATATTAGCGGAAAAATTAGCGATCCCTTTAGAAAGATGGGTGTCAGGATCACAAGTGCATGGTTCGCAAATAAAAGTTATCTCAGAAAATGATTGTGGACAAGGTGCGACCGATTTTACAACGAGCATCGCTGGAGTTGACGGTTTAATAACCGAAGCAAAAAATGTGCTTTGTACAGCTTTTTTTGCCGATTGTGTCCCATTGTATTTTTTTGATCCAATCAGTAAATATATTGGAATTGCCCATGCTGGCTGGCGAGGAACAGTTCTTGGAATTGGTCAACGAATGGTTGATACCTTTAAATCGCTCGGTGTACAAAAAGAAAATTTACTCGTCTGTATCGGTCCATGTATTAGTCAAAAGAATTATGAAGTTGACGATTCAGTCATTGCAAATATTCCGAAGCGATTATTACCGAGAGTTATCAAACGGCTACCAAACAAAAAATACTTGCTTGATTTAAAACAATTAAACAGCAAAATCCTTTTACAATCGGGAATCTTACGTCATAATATACATATAACATCTTATTGCACATACCAACATGATGATCTATTTTTCTCGCATCGGCGTGATGCGGGAAAAACAGGTCGAATGGTAGGTTATATTGGATATAAGATTAATCATTAGGGGGATATAGTTAAACATGAGTGTAAAACAAAACTTAGCAGACATTCAACAAAACATTAAACAAGCTTGCAAGCGGAGTAACAGAGATCCAGATGAAATTACGATCATCGGGGTCACAAAATATGTTACAATAGAACGAACAAAAGAAGCGGTTGAAGCAGGTGTTTTACATGTCGGTGAAAATCGAACCGATGAATTTTTAAACAAATATAATCAAATTGATGATGAATCTGTTAACTGGCACTTTATCGGGACGTTACAATCACGTAAAGCACGAGAAATTATTCATGAAGTTGATATGATCCATTCATTAGATCGTTTATCTTTAGCGAGACAAATTAATAATCGTGCCGAGCAACCGATTGATTGTTTTGTTCAAGTTAATGTTAGTGGTGAAGCATCAAAACATGGGTTAGCTCCAGAAGAGGTCACATCATTTATTAAAGAGTTAGCGACTTATGAAAAAGTTCGCATTGTCGGTTTGATGACGATGGCACCCCATGTTGAAGATGAAAAAACATTACGTCATGTTTTTAAACGTTTAGCATCTTTACGTGACGAAATAAAAGCGAAAAATTTATCACATGCACCTTGTAAATATTTGTCGATGGGCATGAGTAATGACTATGAAATTGCGATTGAAGAAGGGGCTACACATATTAGAATAGGGTCAAATCTAGTCGGATCGTGAGGTGAAAAAATGAGTTTTAAAAATAAATTTAAATCATTCTTTTCAGTTGATGATGAATACGAATATGAATATGTGGAAGAAACAGATGATCGTGATCAACGTGATCATTCACAAGTCGCCAAAGAACAACCAAATGTCGTCAATTTGCAAACGATGAAACAACCGAATTCTAAAGTCGTATTATGTGAGCCAAGAACATATAATGAAGCACAAGAGATCGCTGATCATATTATTAATCGGCGTTCAGTTGTCATCAATTTGGAACGTGTTAACCATCAACAAGCAAAACGAATTGTCGATTTTCTTAGTGGGACGGTTTATGCTGTGAATGGTGATATTCAAAAACTTGGCGCACATACGTTTTTATGCACCCCAGATAATGTTGAGATCTCTGGCTCAATCACTGAAACGTATTTAGAAGAGGAAGACTTTGAAAGAGGTTGGTAAATTGTGTTAACGCAAATATTTAAATTAGCTGATTTTGCTTTAATGATTTATAGCTATGCACTAATTATATATGTTTTAATGTCTTGGTTTCCCGGTGCACGTGAATCAGCATTTGGTGAATTTTTAGGGGGCATCTGTGAACCATATTTGGAACAATTTCGCCGATTTATTCCGCCATTAGGAGGAATGCTTGATTTATCACCAATTGTCGCGATTTTTATTCTCTACTTTGCCCGTCAAGGCTTATGGCATTTTTATGGGTTTCTTTTAAAGGTTGTATACTAGTGGGAATTTACCAACATTTTCGTGATGAAGAACATCCATTTATTGATCAAGTTTTTTCTTGGTTGGAGCTTGTGCAACGAACATACGAGCGTCGTTTGACCGATTTTTTAGACCCGCGAGAACAGGAAATTGTTCAGTCGATCATCGGTGAAAACAATAGTGATTTTAATTGGCAATTTTTCGGTGGATCTAAAGCGAGCGAACGTCAGCGAGCCATTATTGCTCCATTTTACGAAGAAATAACTAATAATTGTTTTCAGTTAGCTTTACTTGAGGGCACTTACAATGATAAATTTATGTCAATTACACATCAAGATGTTATGGGAACCTTTTTATCTTTAGGAATTGACAGAAATAAACTCGGTGATATTGTTATTGCTAATGGGGTTTTTCAATTTTTTACAGATGATACAATCGTCCCTTATTTACAAACAAACTTTATTTCAGTGAAACGCGCCCGGATCACCTTACAACGTAAATCGTTAAGTGATCGACTTGAACCAAATGAGCAATGGAAAACGTTTGAAAATGTTGTTCCATCTTTACGACTTGATGCGGTCATTCGTTCTTTATTTAATATTTCCCGAAAACAAGCAACAACGCTTGTGAAAAGAGGTCATGTAAAGGTCAATTTTAAAGTTGTCGATGAACTTGCACATACTTTAAACGAAGGTGATTTGCTATCTGTACGTGGCAAAGGGCGTGGAAAGTTTATTGAAATTAACGGTCGCACACGCAAAAATAATTTGAAAATAAAAACAGCACGTTTACAAAAGTAAATTTTAAAATATTAATGATGCTGCTATTTTATGGGGAGGTAAAGATGTATGGCATTGACACCACTTGATATTCACAATAAAAGGTTTACAAGAATTTTACGTGGTTATGATGTAGATGAGGTCGATAAATTTTTAGATCAAGTCATTAAAGACTATGAGCTCGTCATTCGCGAAAATGAAGACCTTGAAAAAAAGGTAGCAGATTTAGAAACGAAACTCGGCCATTTTACAAACATTGAAGATACATTAAACAAATCGATTTTGGTCGCTCAGGAAACGGCTGAAGATTTACAAAGTAATGCAAATAAAGAAGCAAAATTAATTATTAAAGAAGCTGAAAAAAATGCTGATCGAATCGTTAATGAAGCGCTTAGTAAATCACGTAGTATATATATTGAAATTGAAGATTTGAAAAAACAAGCAAAAGTTTTTCGCACCCGTTTAAAAACGTTAGTCGAAGCACAATTGGACTTACTTAGTAGTGAAGATTGGCAAGACTTGGAAGAAGTAGAGTTGCCAGAAGTCGTGGAAACAGAAGTTGAATAATATTCAATTTATTAATCATCCTTCTTGACGTTAGCCCTAATATTACATATAATTCAAGCACATGTAAATATTTGTTGCGATGATAGAGAGATTCTAAAAATATAAACTGCCAAGCGAGCTAGGGATGGTGTAAGCCTAGTACAGTTTGTTTTAGAACGATCACTCTTGAGTATTCAATCGAAATTAAGTAGAGTTGAACGTCTTATTTCATGTTACGAAATCAGAGTGAGTTTACCTGTTGAATCAAAGTAAACTTATAAGGGTGGTACCGCGAGTCTTCTCGTCCCTTGGGGGATGTTGAGGACTTTTTCTTTTATTTTTTAATATGGAGGTATAAACGGATGAATTATAAAGACACATTACTCATGCCAAAAACTAAATTTCCGATGCGAGGAAATTTACCGAACAAGGAACCTTTACGGAGAGAGGCATGGGAAAAGGAAAAATTATATGAAAAAGATTTACAACGGACAAAAGGACGTCCGCTTTTTGTTTTGCACGATGGCCCACCGTATGCGAATGGTGATTTACATATTGGCCATGCATTGAATCAAATTTTAAAAGATTTTATTACTCGTTATAAATCGATGGCCGGATATCATGCTCCATATGTTCCGGGTTGGGATACACACGGTCTACCGATTGAAACGGCTCTTACAAGAGAGCAAAAGGTTGACCGTAATAAAGTAAGTGTTGCAGAATTTCGAGAAATGTGTGCGAATTATGCACTTGAACAATTAGATAGTCAACGTGACCAATTTAAAGAGTTAGGAACACGTGGCGATTGGGATAATCCATATATTACATTAACGAAAGATTATGAAGCGGCGCAAATTCGTGTCTTTGGTGAGATGGCTAAAAAAGGCTTTATTTATAAAGGGTTACGTCCTGTGCATTGGTCCCCATCATCTGAATCAGCTTTAGCTGAAGCGGAAATCGAATATCATGATATGCGTTCACCATCGATTTATGTCGCTTTTGACATCGTTGATGGAAAAGGATTGCTAGACGATGATGTGAAGTTTATCATTTGGACGACAACTCCTTGGACGATTCCAGCAAATTTAGGTATCAGTATCCATCCTGATTTAGAATATTCTGTTTTACAAGTGAATGATGAAAAATATGTTGTCGCAACAGATTTAATCGATGCATTGACAACTGAATTAGATTGGGAAAATGTTGAAGTCGTGCAAACATTTTTAGGACGTGAAGCAGATCGAATCGTTGCGAAACATCCATTTTATGATCGTGATTCACTCGTCATGCTCGGTCACCATGTAACGACTGATGCAGGAACTGGTTGTGTACATACCGCTCCAGGGCACGGTGATGAAGACTTTTACGTATGTCGTGAGTATGGGATTGATGCTTTAAGTCCCATCGATGACCAAGGTTATTTCACGGAAGAAGCACCTGGCTTTGCTGGTATGTTTTATGATGAAGCGAATAAACATGTAACCGAAAAGCTCGATGAAAATGGGGCACTATTAAACCTATCATTTATTACCCATTCATATCCACATGATTGGCGGACGAAAAAACCGACAATTATTCGCGCAACATCACAATGGTTTGCTTCCATTAAAGATTTCCGTGATGATATTTTAGAGGAAATTAAACATGTCGATTGGTTCCCTTCATGGGGCGAGACCCGGATGTATAATATGTTCCGAGATCGAGAAGACTGGTGTATTTCCCGTCAGCGAACATGGGGAATTCCTATTCCTGTTTTTTACGCTGAAGATAATACACCAATTATTACCGATGAAACGATTGAACATGTTGCTAAATTATTTGAGCAACATGGATCTAACATTTGGTTTGATAAAGAAGCTAAACAATTATTACCGGAAGGATTTACACATCCTGGAAGTCCAAATGGTAAATTTACGAAGGAAACGGACATTATGGATGTTTGGTTTGACTCAGGTTCATCACATGAGGCAGTTTTGGCAGGACGTGATGAATTACAACGCCCGGCAGATGTATATATCGAAGGTTCTGATCAATATCGTGGTTGGTTCAACTCATCATTAACGACATCAGTGGCTGTCACAGGTAAAGCACCTTATAAATCCGTTATATCTCATGGTATGGTATTAGACGGTCAAGGGAAAAAAATGAGTAAATCTTTAGGGAATGTGATGGAACCTGCGAAAATTCTCAAACAATATGGAGCAGATATTTTACGATTATGGGTATCCTCAGTCGATTACCAAGGCGATGTGAGAATTTCCGATGAAATTTTACAACAAGTCGCTGAAAGTTATCGTAAAATCCGTAATACATTTAGATTTATGCTCGGTAATTTAGCCGACTTTAATCCAACAGAAGACCGGGTAGCGATCGATGAATTAGAAGAAATTGATGCCTATATGTTACATCAATTACAACAACTTTTAAAAGAAGCTCACAAAGCTTATGAAACTCATGAATTTTCAACAGTTTATCATTTAGTTCATGATTATTGTTCAATTGATCTTAGTTCATTTTATTTAGATTTTGCAAAAGATATTTTATATATTGAGCCTGAAAATCACAAGCGTCGCCGTAGCATTCAGACGGTTTACTATGATACATTAGTCGCTTTAGTTCAATTATTAACGCCGATTATTCCCCATACAACTGAAGAAGTTTGGGAACATATACCACATATTGAAGAAGACTATGTTCAATTGACAAATATTCCTGAGCCGCAAAAGGTGATTGATGACTCACTCAAACATAAGTGGGACAAGTTTATGGATATTCGTAATGACGTTTTAAAAGCGTTGGAAGAAGCGCGCGATGCGAAAGTCATTGGGAAATCTTTAGAAGCAAATGTGATGATTCAAGCAAATGATGCTGCAACAAAGGAAATTTTAACATCCATTCCTTATTTACACCAAATGCTGATCGTCTCTGGTGCTGAAGTTGTTGATGAACTAGCGGAAGATGTACCAACATATAAATATGTTCGTGTAAACGTTGAAAAACATCCGGGTGAAACATGTGCGAGATGTTGGGTAGATTCAGAAACTGTTGGGGAAGATCAATCACATCCAACATTGTGTACACGTTGTGCGAATGTCGTCAATGAACATTATGTATAAATAAGCTGACAAAAATCCGTTGGAAATATTGACTATTTTCAACGGATTTTTTCATGAATGAACCGATTTTTTCATAAAGTATGTTATATTATTAAAGAAACAAATTTTAGCAACAACTGGCTGGGGGAATTTTGGTGTATAAATATTACTTATTAGCGATGATCGTCATTATTCTTGATCAGTGGACGAAATGGCTCGTCGTGAAATATATGGCTTTATATGAACGAATAACAGTTATTGAAAACTTCTTTTACATGACATCACACCGTAATAAAGGGGCTGCTTGGGGAATTTTACAAGGGCAATTTGGTTTTTTTTATATTATTACGATTTTATTTACGATCGGAATTATTTATTATTTACATAAGTATGGGAAAAATCACCGGGGATTAGCTATCTCGCTAAGTTTTATTTTAGGTGGTGCGATTGGAAATTTCATCGATCGACTCTTTCGCAAAGAAGTCGTTGATTTTATCGATGTCATGATTTTCACGTATGATTATCCAATTTTTAATTTGGCTGATTCTTTTTTAGTCGTCGGTGTCATATTATTTGCGATCATTACATTTGTTGATGAACGAAGGAGTGTTAAGAAGTAGTCATGATTGAGTTAAAACATCTTGTCACAAGTGAAGAAACAAACATACGGCTTGATAAACTATTAACACAGTTAAATGAAGGCTACTCACGCTCAATCATTCAATCATGGATTAGGGATCGTTTCGTTTTTGTAAATGGTAAACATGTGAAAGCGAACTATTTAACAAAAGAAAATGATCTGATTACATGGTCGATCAAACAAAAACAACCGATTGATTTGCAGCCAGAAAACATTCCTTTAACAATCGTTTTTGAAGATGACTATTTATTAATTGTTAATAAGCAAAAAGGTCTTGTCGTTCATCCATCTGAAAGTTATCCAACAGGAACATTAGTTAATGCCCTGTTAAATTATACAGAAGAACTAGCGATCAAAGCCGGTGAGCATCGTCCGGGTATTGTCCACCGACTTGATAAGGATACAAGTGGTTTGCTCATCATTGCTAAAACGAATGAAGCCTATGAACATCTGAGTAAACAATTAATTAATCGGACAATTATTCGTAAATATCAAACAATTGTGCATGGGTCTATGAAACATGATCAGGGAACAATCGATGCCCCGATTAGACGCCATCCAAAAAAACGTCAACAAATGGCCATCATCACAGATGGCAGGCAAGCGATTACACATTTTAAAGTGCTCGAACGTATTGCAAATTATACGCATATTGAATGCCAATTAGAAACTGGTCGAACGCATCAAATAAGAGTCCATTTGGCTCATATTGGCCACCCAATTGTCGGTGATCCCGTTTATCGTCGGAAAAGATCGTTTATTCATTTAGGGCAAATTCTTCATGCATATTATTTAAGGTTTGTTCATCCGATAACAAATGAAGAGATACCATTTACAGCACCTTTACCAGATTACTTTAAAGAAACTTTACGAAAAATACGTTAAATTAAATGTGCAAATAATTACAGAACGACTTGATATACTTTTTCGAAAGACATTTAATCTTACTGACGTCCTAAAGTAAATTTATGGTGGTCAACATAAAGATGGTAAAGTAATCCTAAAAATACAAATAGCCAAACGAAAAATGCGACATAGATCATGACATGTGATATGTATGATAAAAATGATAACTGTAAAGCGTTTGATAGTTGTAAAGTACTCGTTGTATACATCGCTAGTGGAAAAGCCATTCCCCATAATTGGGGATCATATGTCAGCGGATAACGGTGGATCGCATAGCGCCATATCATAAGAATGAAAAGAAGCGGTATCCACCATGTACCAGTAACCCAGAAAAACATTGTAAACCCTTTAAGAAAGGGCGTTATTTCAGTTAAAAGTGACATTTTGTGAGCATGTAAAATTAATGTTGAGCCAGCAAGTGTCGTAATCGCAACGGCCCCCATATTGATCCAATAAGGTGGTGTAAGGGCTGAAAATTCTAACTTTAAAAATGTAAATCGATAAAAAATAAGTGTAATAATATTTAAATAGAGCATACAGCCTAAAAAATACATACATAGTGTAAAAAATAACAATATTTCTTTCCCATTATTTATGAATGGTGATAATAAAGTACCTAAAATAGAGACGGATTGAGTACCAACAGCTGCGATTAACCATGCTCCATTAATCCCTTCAGCTAAACTCGGTTTATCTTGACGAATGGTGACTGACGTAAAAAATGTATACATAACAATCAACCATAAGATTAATCCTAAGATCCATAAGGCGAGTGCTATTGGAATGTTTCCAGTAACCGTAATGATTTGACTGCCAAAAACACATGTCCCCGCAACAAACGTAAAAAAGCCTGGACCTTTTTCATGACTTGTTAAATCAGCAATTAATTTCGGATAAAAGTAAACGAATCGGATAATCGTCATTAACCAAAGCGTTAAATAAGCAGCAATATTAATGATGAGTAAACCTTTAGAAACGACAATAAATCCTAATAAGTATGCGCCAATCGATAGAGCTCCTGCTGTCATGACAAATGCAAAGTACGCAGGAAATAAATTTTCGGCCTTTTGTTTTAAATA
>DATGTA010000062.1:0-3063 GCA_035302085.1 Bacillota bacterium | reverse complement strand
TCAACAGGCTGAGCTTCTGATTCAATCTCACCCCACGGTAGGGAAAATACGACACTTGCATCTACCGACCCATCGATTGGCATCGGTCCGATCGACTCTGTTGTTTGATGTTCATCGATTGGAAATTCCTTGTCATTGACTTTCACTTTAATATGTTTTGGGTCGATCGAATTAGCATTTTCTACATAAAAGAACACTTCAGCAACTGGCATATCAATGTCCATATACGTATATTCTTGATAAGAAGTGCTCGCTAACAGAATTGTTTCTTCAGCAGAAAAATCGCCAAAATCATTGGATAAATTTGCCGCTACTTCATAGACTCCCGGAGCAAGGGGGCCATAGGCGATATTATCATCTTCTTCATCAAAAATGGCTACTTCCTCGCCGTTGAAAGTATATGTCATATTTTCTGATTGATCACTGTAAGGGATTTGATCAGTCACTTCAATTTTATGTGCATCAAATATAAATAAAAATTTTCCGCTATAAACAGTGTCGGTTAGTGAACTTAGGATGCTGCGACCTTCTGTTTTAACGAGTTCGAGAAAAGCTTCAGCTTCAAATGTTTCGATACTCGTAAGATCGCCATGGACGAGTAACTTTTGTATTTGACTAACATCATTTGAATCGACTGCTTTTTGAAATCGTTTTTCAACCGCTTCAGGTGATGTATAATGGTTCGCCCAAACGACAAAAGCAATGAGTAAAATGGCAAAAAAGGCAATAAAACGCCATAATAGCTTTCTTTTCTTACCCGATTTAGCTTTACGACTAGCAGGAGCCGCATCACCCCGCATGGTTTCGGTTGAGGAAGTTGCACTTGTTTCCGCTTGTGTTGTGGCAACCTCCGCATGTGCTGCTTCTCGTTCAGGCGCTGGATGATCCCCATGGGCATGTTCGCTGTCGGATAGTTGATTTTCTTCTGTTGAGTTGCTTCCAGACGTTGCTCCGGCTTCCGATCGATCCCCTTGTGTTGATTCGGCTTCAGGTGATGGGCCAAGATGTCCTTGTTCTAAGGCGGTTGCATGTAGGGTGCTCGATTCTATATGGTCTGTTTCTGAGCCTGTTTGACCACTTTTTCTCTCGCTCTCTATTTCTTGGGAAGCAGCGTGTGCCACATCTGTTTGTTCGAATTTTTCGATGTCAGCACCATCGGGTGTACCTGAAGGCGCAATTGTAGGCAACGTTTTATCAACTTCTTGACCCGTTTCATCTGTCTTTTTATCAAAACTTTTCGAAGTTAATGGCTCATCATTCGGATCTTTATTCTCTGCACTTTCGGTTCTATGATCTGTCGGCTCTTCCGCCTGTTCCCGTTTGTCAGCCTGACGATCAAATGCTTCAATTTTTGGCAAAGGCGTCCCGCAGTGAATACATATATTATGCTCCGGTGTTGCTTCCTTACCACATTCAATACAAAATCTTTTCATCATCTTCACCTACTAAAATTCATTCAATGATTCGGCAAAGCATAAAAACTCTCATGCTTACCAAAACTTGTATCATTACTTGGTGAAACATAGGAAAAAATTCCAAGGTTACTAAAGTTGATCCGCAAAATTCATTCAACGATTTAACGAAACATAGGAAAAATTTCAAGGTTATTAAAGTTGATCCGCAAAATTCATTCAACGATTTAACGAAACATAAGGAAAAAATTCCAAGGTTTTCAATATTTATCCGTATAATTCATTCGACGATTTAACGAAACATGAGGACGTCCCGACATTTCCAAGTTTTACCTTTGAAAATCGTTTAATAATTTAGCGAAACGTCGGGAAAATCCTCACAATACTAATTTATCCAATTAAAAAATACAAAAATGTTGTTAATTGATCATACATATAATCGACAAAATCACCTGTGACAGAATCTAAAACAATACTATTAACGATAATTAACGCTACGGCTGAGAGGACAACATAAAGCAAATACGCATAAAGCGGGTCAATATTTTTCCGGTAATTAGTAACAAAATATCCGATCATATATAAAGGAATAATTAAAATAACTAACAAAAATAAGGCAACTAAAAAATAACCGGCATATGTCGTGTTTTTTAAAATAGCAAAAACTAAAGCAATTAAATTGAGAATGACCGCTGGGACCATAAATACCCCATAGACTGTCACAACATTTTCAAACGTAATTGATTCGTTGGCCAACAGTTTATTCATGGCAAAAATAACAACAATAATTGTCAACATCGAAACACTAATTGTTAAAAACGCATTGAACGCATATGAGCCAAATTCAAAATGGATACTTGAAATATCAACCTTCAGCATCCGATAAATCGTCACAGAAAAAACAACGGCTAAAATAGCTAAATTAATAATGGCATGGGTAAATTGTTGTGACCCTGTCGTGAATGCTTGTGAAGGCATTTTCATAAATTGTTGGAAAAAGTTACCAAATTCTTTTGACGTTTCCACAACCCGATCGAGTGACTCAGTCGATGGCTGAGTTCCCGCTTGACCACCTTGAGGTTGAGCTTGCTGTTGATGCGTTTCATTTGATGCTTGCGGCGCAGCACCCGGCTGTTCAGGGGTAGTACTAGCTATTTGTTCCGCACCCTCTTTTGGCGTATTGACAGTTGTCCCAACATTACTGCTTTCATCCGTGGTAGTAGTCCTTTCTTCAACATTATTCGCCACAAGCTCACCACCACATAAACCACAAAACATCCCCTCAGCTTGCTCATGACCACATTGACTACATTTCATCGAACAATCTCCTCCTTAGAAACTATTAATAATAAATCATTCACAAAACAGAAAAGCCCATCACAATTAATGAGCACCCTAAAACTATCCATTTAAAATATGTACATAGACAAACGAATCAAGACTTTTGAATGATAACGATATCATATATATTACCATTGAAAAAAGCTAAAATAAAGAATAACAAGACAACATAACCCTATTATCGACAAAATAAAACAAACTTTTAGGAGATAAGTAGAGTAATAGACAAATTACATTATTTACCAAATAACTTATAGGCAAAGTATGGGTATACCAAATAAAGTGTGTCGATGCTCGGAACAGATGAGTT
>DATGTA010000061.1:0-2477 GCA_035302085.1 Bacillota bacterium | reverse complement strand
TGTATTGTTTATCGATGAAATCCATCGGTTACCACATTCGGTGGAAGAAGTGTTATATCCAGCGATGGAAGATTTTTTTATCGATATTGTCATCGGTTCTGGCCCAAGTGCTCGTTCGGTTCGTATTGATTTACCACCATTTACATTAGTAGGGGCGACAACTCGCGCAGGTTTATTATCTGCCCCACTACGTGATCGATTCGGAGTCTTAAGTCGATTAGAATTTTATGACGTGCAAGATTTGTGTGCGATTATCGAACGTACAGCAACCATTTTAGATACAACGATTACAAAAGATGCCGCTTTAGAAGTTGCACGACGCTCTAGAGGGACCCCACGGATTGCGAATCGACTGTTGAAGCGCATTCGTGATATTTCACAAGTGAAAGGTGAAAAGTCGATTCGTTTAGAAACGACCCGTCTAGCTTTAAATATGTTGCAAGTTGATAATGCTGGCTTAGATCATATCGATCATAAACTGTTAAAAGGAATTATCGAAGGGTTTCAAGGTGGACCTGTTGGTTTAGATACGATTGCCGCAACAATTGGTGAAGAAGCCCAAACGATTGAAGATGTTTATGAACCATATTTATTGCAAATTGGCTTTTTACAACGGACGCCTAGAGGACGTATCGTGACAAGTAAAGCTTACGAACATTTTGGGTGGGAAGAAGTTGATCATTAATGAACATCAGTAAAATGTTTATTATGATTGGAATTATTTTTATTGTCATTGGGCTTATCTGGTCAATTATAGGTAAATTGCCTGGTGATTTAACGATTAAACGGGGTAATTTTACGTTTCATTTTCCAATCATGACCTCGATTGTTGTGAGTATCATTTTATCATTAATATTTTATTTACTGAATAAATTTCGTTAATAGTTAAGGTGACATGTATGAATATAAATACGTTTAATTTTGAACTACCTGAAAACCTTATTGCACAGACCCCACGAGAAAAGCGGGATGATTCAAAGTTACTTGTCGTTGATCGCAAACACGAAACATTTTGGCATAATGAATTTAAACATATCATAAACTACATGCAAGCGGGCGACTGTTTAGTTTTAAATGACACACGGGTTTTACCCGCTCGTTTATATGGGACGAAAAAAGATACAGGGGCGAAAATGGAAATACTTTTGTTAAATGAATCTACCCCAGATTGTTGGGAAGTTTTAGCAAAGCCCGCTCGCAAACTTCCTGTTGGGGCGACATTAGTTTTTGGCGATAAAGCACTTGTCGCCACGTGTACTGAGGTTAAAGCACAAGGGAAACGTTTGTTAACGTTCACCTATGAAGGGAATTTTTATGAGCGGATTGATGAACTCGGTGAAATGCCCCTTCCACCATATATTAAAGAAACATTAGCTGATCAAGAACGTTATCAAACCGTTTTTGCCAAAACAGAAGGTTCTGCTGCTGCTCCGACGGCGGGATTACATTTTACAGAAGACATGTTAGATAAATTGACGGTTAAAGGTATTCAAATCGTTTATTTAACATTACACGTTGGTTTAGGAACGTTTCGCCCCGTGACGGTAGAGCGAATTGAAGATCATCAAATGCATGCCGAATATTATGAGTTAACAGAAACAGTTGCTCAAACATTAAATGAAACGAAAAAAAATGGCCGGAACGTTTTTGCCGTTGGGACAACAACAACACGAGTACTAGAAACGGTTGCAACAAAATATGATGGTAACTTTCAAGCATCTAGCGGTTGGACAAATATTTTTATTTATCCACCTTATCAATTTCAAGCAGTTGATGGACTTTTAACGAACTTCCATTTGCCAAAGTCGACGTTATTAATGCTCGTCAGTGCTTTTGCAGGGAAAGATCTTACATTAGCTGCTTATGAGGAAGCGATTAAATATCATTATCGATTTTTTAGTTTCGGCGATGCGATGTTACTATTACCGACAGAGGATGATTAAAAAATGCCGATTACTTATGAATTAATAAAAACATGTCGTCAAACAGGTGCACGACTCGGAAAAGTTCATACACCACACGGTTCATTTGATACACCGATGTTTATGCCAGTCGGTACATTAGCGACGGTTAAAACGATGAGTCCAGAAGAGTTAAAAATGATGGAAGCACAAATTATCTTAGCTAATACATATCATTTATGGTTAAGACCAGGAGAAGATATTGTTCAAGAAGCTGGTGGTCTTCATAAATTTATGAATTGGGATTTGCCAATTTTAACAGATTCCGGTGGGTTTCAAGTGTTTAGTTTAAGCGATATGCGTGAAATCGAAGAAGAAGGAGTTCATTTTCGGCACCATTTAAGCGGGGAAAAATTATTCTTCTCACCAGAAAAAGCAATGGCTATTCAAAATGCGTTAGGGCCTGATATAATGATGGTCCTTGATGAATGTCCGCCATATCCAGCTTCACATGAGTATATGAAAAAATCTGTTGAGCGAACATCAAGATGGGCTGAAAGAAGCTTGGCCGCACAT
>DATGTA010000060.1:0-7042 GCA_035302085.1 Bacillota bacterium | reverse complement strand
GTTCCAGGTCAATTTTTACACATAGCCATTCCAAATTTTACGCTCAGACGTCCATTATCGATTGCATCTGTTGATCAAGCAGCTCATCAAGTGACAATTGTTTATAAAGTTGTTGGGGATGGAACGAGGCAATTAGCTCGTATGACGGCAGGTATGACTATTCAGGTCATGGGACCAAATGGTAATGGCTTTGATTTGAATATCAATCAATCATCGACTGTATTACTCATTGGTGGCGGCGTAGGTATTCCACCGTTACATTTTCTCGGGGAAAAACTAAGTGAAAAAGGTGTTACGGTTAAAAATATTTTAGGCTTTCAAACAAAAGCAGATGTTTTTTATGAATCATCCTTTAAAACATTTGGTGAAACACTCGTTGTCACTGATGATGGAACGTATGGAACAAAAGGTTTGGTGACGGATGTTATTGAAGTAAATCATTCTTTTCATACGTATTATACGTGTGGTCCATTACCGATGATCCAAGCCGTGACACATTTATTAAAAGATAAAGAAGGTTATATGTCTTTAGAAGAACGAATGGGTTGTGGGATTGGGGCTTGTTATGCGTGTGTCATTCCGACTAAATTTGGCAATGGTTATCGAAAAATATGTGAAGATGGCCCTGTATTTGCAACACAGGAGGTTAAATTATGAGTCAGTTAGCGATTGAGTTGCCCGGTTTATCGTTAAAAAATCCGATTATGCCAGCTTCAGGTTGTTTTGCCTTTGGCAGAGAATATAGTCAATTTTACGATTTAAGTAAACTCGGTGCGATTACTATGAAGGCTGCTACTGGTGAAGAACGTTTAGGTAATCCGACACCACGTGTGGCAGAAACACCAAGTGGTATGTTAAATGCAATCGGTCTACAAAATCCGGGTGTTAAAAAAATTGTTGAAACCGAAGTACCTTTTTTGAAGTCCTTTAATATACCAATTATTGCCAATGTTGCAGGAAGTACGGTTGAAGAATATGAAACAGTTGCCCGTACGTTCAATGAAACAGATGATCTTGCAGCACTAGAATTAAACATTTCTTGCCCAAACGTTAAAGAAGGTGGCGTTCAATTCGGTATTGACCCACAAATGGCTGCGGAAGTTACTCAAAAAGTTAAGGCGGCTAGCAAACATCCGGTTTATGTCAAATTATCGCCAAATGTGACAAATATTGTCGAAATGGCCTTAGCTGTTGCCAATGCCGGTGCAGATGGGATAACAATGATTAATACGTTAACAGGTATGCAACTTGATTTAACGACAAAAAGACCGTTGATCGCTAATCAAACAGGTGGTCTGTCAGGTCCTGCGATCAAGCCGATAGCGATTCGCATGATTTATGAAGTGAGTCAACATGTATCACTGCCAATTATTGGCATGGGAGGTATTCAGACAGCTGAAGATGTATTAGAGTTTTTACTCGCCGGTGCAAGTGCAGTAGCTGTCGGAACGGCTAACTTTCAAGATCCATATGTGTGCCCAAAAATCATTAGTGATTTACCAAATGTTTTAAATGATTATGGATTTTCATCTGTCAAAGAGGCGATTGGAAAGGGTCATGCATAATGAAAAATGTTTACTTAGCACTCGATTTTCCAACAGGCGAAACGGCTAAAAAATTCATCCAAACAAATGATTTCCATGGTGTGCCATTAAAAATTGGTATGGAATTATTTTATCATGAAGGACCAGCAATTGTTGAGCATTTTAAAAGTAACGGTCATCAAATTTTTTTAGATTTAAAATTACACGATATTCCAAATACAGTTAAACGAGCGATGAAAAACTTAGCAGGATTAGAAATTGATATCGTTAATGTGCATGCAACTGGTGGACAAGCGATGATCGCCTCAGCAAAAGAAGGTCTATTAAGTGGGGCAAAAGGAGCGCATCAACCAGCGCTTATTGCCGTAACTGTTTTAACCTCATTTGCTGAAAAGGTATTACAAAAACAGTTAAAAATCGATGATTCTTTGCAAAATTATGCCACACATTTAGCGAAATTATCGAAACAAAGTGGAGCAGACGGTGTCGTATGTTCGGTTCATGAATCACGTATGATTAAACGTATTTGTGGTCCTAACTTTTTAACAGTTACCCCAGGAATTCGTTTACAAGAATCTACAGCAGATGATCAACAACGCATTGCAACGCCAGCTTTTGCTAAACAACATGAATCAAGTATGATCGTTGTTGGACGAACCGTTACACAAGCAAATGATCCTCGTTTAGCCTATGAACAAGTCATAAAGGAGTGGACGTTAAATGAATAAAATAGTTGCTAAAGACTTAATTCAAATTCAAGCCGTTCAAATTAACCCAGACAATTATTTTACGTGGACTTCGGGCATCAAATCACCGATCTATTGTGATAATCGGTTAACAATGTCTTATCCTAAGGTGAGACAGCATATTGTCGAAGCATTTACAAAAATGGTCAATGATCTTTCGGTTCAACCAGATGTCATTGCCGGTTGTGCGACAGCAGGAATTCCCCACGCCGCATGGTTAGCAGATGCACTAGATTTGCCAATGGTTTATGTACGATCGGATCATAAATCACATGGGAAGCAAAACAAAATTGAAGGTCACTTTAACAAAGGTGATCGAATTCTTGTGGTAGAAGATTTGATTTCAACAGGTGGTTCATCGATCGATACTGCATTAGCATTACGTGAAGCAGGTGCCCAAGTGACTGATGTTTTCGCTATTTTTTCATACGGTTTACAACGAGCGGCTGAAAATTTCAAGCAGGCAAATCTAGAAGTTCAAACCATTACATCCTTTGCAGAAATTGTGCAAATGTTACAAGATGAAGAGCAACTAACAGCTGCTGAAAAAGCATCGTTAATACAATGGCGAGATGAATTATAATCTTATCAAGGCTGATAAAATGTGAGAAAATAAGGCATCGAGGTGGTCATCATTGATTAGAATTGATGATTATAAGCTTTTATTAACGTTACAAGAGGTTGGGACGATTCGCGGGGCCGCTAAAAAAGTACTTATTTCACAGCCAGCTGTTTCCCAACGGTTACGTTATATTGAAGATTATTATGCTGAAAAAATATTTATTCGTACACCGAAACGATTAGTTTTAACGGCAGCAGGTGAAATTATTTTAAATTATGCGAAATCAATCATTGACCGTGAACAAGCATTAAAAAATGTGCTCGCACAATCAACAGGTGATGTACGAGGCACATTATCAATCGCTTGTTCGTCACTCATTAGTCAACGTTACTTACCGGAAGTTTTATCGGATTTTACCGCACAATTTCCGAATGTCTCAATTGATTTAGTGTCAAGCATTAGTGAAACGATTAAACGCGAACATCAAAATTATCATGTCTGTATTATTCGTGGCGAAAAACTAGCAGGTAGTACATGTTTACATTTGTTAGCCGATCCATTATATGTTTTTGATACAGAAGATTTCTTGCATGATGGATTGAAAAAACGCCCACTTATCTCATTTAAAACAGATGATCGAATGGATGAGCTTGTTGATGAATGGTTAGCCCATGAAACGAACATTCAAGCGATTAAGGCAATTCACGTGGATCAAATTGAAACATGTAAACAATTTATGATGCAAGGATTAGGTATGGCTGTTTTACCAAAAAGTGTTTCAGGATCGTTAATGGATGAATATCCTCATAAACCATTAAAAGTCAAAGGTAAGCTCGTCACTCGTGATACGTGGGTTTGTTATCAAGATGAAGTGCGCCAATTGTCGCAAGTTAATGCGTTTATTAATCAATTAACTGAAAAGGTTTATTTATAAATGAACACCTGAAAAAGAGTGTCTGTTTCCTCTTCTCAGGTGTTTTTGCTTGTCAACAATTTACGATGATGCGGGCTCTTTCAATTGTTTAACAGTCGATTCTTTCGGGGTGACAAACAATGTCTTTTCTTCGGTATATATAACAAAACCAGGTTTCGCACCACTTGGCTTTTTAACATGTCTAACGTGTGTATAATCGACAGGCACAGAAGCGGAATGTTTAGCTTGACTAAAATACGCAGCAAGCTCGGCCGCTTCAAATAATGTTTTTTCTGATGGGTCAGCTGAACGAATGACAACATGTGAACCAGGAATGTCTTTCGTATGTAGCCACACATCATCACGGTGAGCAAGGCGACGCGTTAAATATTCATTTTGTCGATTGTTTTTACCAACGTATATTTCTGTCCCATCTGATGCAATAAACAATTCTGGTTGCGGTTTTTTAATTTTTCTTCGTTGTTTACGTTTTTGTTCCCGCAAATAACCTTCCTCACGCAATTCCTCGCGAATATCTGCTAAATCTTCTGTACGCGCTGATTCGACTTGTTGGAGTATACGTTCTAAATAATCAATATCCATACGAGTTTTTTGAATTTCTTTTGTAACGATTTTTTCAGAAGCTTTTAATTTACGGTATCTCGTAAAATAACGTTGGGCGTTTTCGCTCGGTGTCAGATCTTCTTGTAACCGGATGGAAATTTCTTTTTGTTCAGGATCGTAATAGTCAATGGCTTTGATTGATGGATCACCTTGTTTCACTAAATGTAGATGTGCTGTAAGTAATTCACCTAAACGTTGGTATTTATCCGCTTGTTTCGCACGTTTGATCGTTTTTTTATGAATGTTTAATTTTCGTTTATTTTTACTTAATTCATTTTTGATTAAGCGTTGTAAATCATTTGCTTGTTGTTTTATGCGGTCTCTAGCTGCTTTACCACTGAAAAAAGTATCAAGCATTTGTTGTGTCGTCGTAAAAGATTGTTGCTCACCTTGATGTGTTGTGATTGGGACGACATGAAAGTCTTCTCTTTGTTTGTCGTGATAAATTGTCGGTTCATATTCGTGGTTTTGGATCAATGATTGGATGTTTAAAAAATGTTTTTTGTACTGGGCCAATTCTCCTAAATGTGCGCGTGCGACAATTTCTTTAGCTAAAAAAGGCGATATTCCGGAAAAATGTTTAACGACTTGCCGATCAAGTTGGCCAGCATTAAAATCAAGCTGCCGTAAAAATTCATCTCCATCGGTTTCTAAAGGATTTAATTTATTTTGTGGCGGTGGTTCTTTATACATTTGACCCGGTAGTAATGTCCGGTAACGATTTTGTGATGGGCTAATATGTTTGATGCAATCAATAATTTGTTGTTTATTTTCATCAAGTAACAATATATTGCTATGTCTGCCCATTAATTCGATTGTTAAATGTTTTAATGTTGCATCACCAATCTCATCGCGTGCCTGGATTGTAAACGTTACGATCCGTTCCAAGCCATCTTGTTTAATATCGCGAATAAACCCACCAAGTAAATACTTTCGTAAATGCATACAAAACATCGGTGGTGTCTCCGGATTGATTAATGATTCATCCGTTAAGTGAAAGCGAGCATAATTTGGATGCGCTGAAAGGAGTAATAAGAAATTTTCACCTTTTTGGCGTATCGTTAGGCGTAATTCTGTTGCTGTTGGTTGATGTATTTTTGTAATTCGTCCACCGATCAATAGTTGTTTGAGTTCATTTGTCACGGCACGAGTAACGACTCCATCAAAAGGCATATGATCACCTCACGGGTAATTATAGCATTAATTAGGACAAGTATGCATACATATTCGTAATGAAGAAGTTTATTGACAACTCGTAATGATCGACGATTAGCTTTGTATATGGAGGCAAATATATGAAATGGTATCAAATGAATCAAACAGATATTGAAGAAGCATTGTCTGTAAACGTTCATACTGGTCTGACAGAAGCACAAGTGAAACAAAGAGAAAAGCTGTACGGTTTGAACGAATTAATTGAAGAAAAGCCATTATCGAAATGGATTATTTTTTTTAAACAGTTTCAAGATTTTATGGTTCTATTACTTTTAGCTGCGACATTAATTGCTGGTTTATTAGGTGAATATGTTGATGCAATTGCGATTATCGTTATCGTCATTATTAATGGATGTATCGGATTTTTTCAAGAACAACGGGCCGAACGATCATTAGAAAAATTAAAGACACTTTCAGCACCGCTGGCAAATGTTTTACGAGATGAAAGTTGGCAAAAAATTCGTGCGAAGGAACTTGTCATCGGTGATATTGTGCGTTTATCTCGGGGCAACCGTGTGCCAGCAGATATAAGAATTGTGCAAACGTCTAGTCTTGCATCTGATGAATCAGTTCTTACTGGGGAATCATTGCCGGTCTCTAAACATGAACAAACGCTCGCAACAAAATCACTTCCAGCTTCAAATCAAGAAAATATGTGTTTTAAAGGAACACTCATTACAAGTGGCTCAGCTTTAGGAATTGTTGTTGGAATAGGTATGAAAACGGAAATGGGGAAAATTGCTCAACTTATCGCAACAACTAAAAAAGTACCGACACCATTAGAAATGAAGTTAAGTGAACTTGGCAAAGTACTCATTGGTGTTGTCTTAATGCTCATTGCATTTATCGTCGCCATTGGTATTTTACAAGGTCACCCGACATACGAGATGTTTTTAGCGGGTGTCTCACTTGCAGTTGCTGCAATTCCTGAAGGTTTACCAGCGATTGTGACTGTCGTTCTTTCATTAGGTGTCCAACGAATGATTCGTAAACAAGCGATTATTAGGAAATTATCAGCCGTTGAGACACTAGGGTCCGCATCTGTCATTTGTTCAGATAAAACAGGTACAATTACGGAAAATAAAATGACAGTTAAACAATTATTTTTAAATAATGAGTGGATTCAAGTGACAGGGTCTAGTGAAACGGCCCAAGGGGATTTTTATTTAAATGATCAAAAAATAACGAACAAGCATCCGAACTTAGCAGTGATGTTACAATATGGTATGCTTTGTAACCAAGCCCAATTGCTCGTTAAAAATGGTAAATATGTCATTGATGGTGATCCAACCGATGGAGCTCTACAAATTGTTTCTCGTAAATTTGGTTTAAATTATACATTGTTTGATACGTATAAAATTGTTAAAGAAATTCCTTTTGATGCAAAGCGTAAACGAATGAGCGTAATTGTTGAAGATGAAAATGGAAAGCGTTTTTT
>DATGTA010000059.1:0-8404 GCA_035302085.1 Bacillota bacterium | reverse complement strand
CGCCAATTGGCTGAAAAGTTTCCAGACTATATCAAAGGTAAAAGCTTTTTCATTCGAGGAACAACACCACTTAAAGAGCGCTATATTGGCAACGCGAAAATGTTTGATGAGATTGAAAAAAGAGACTTTTATAAAATGTTCGATAAAAATGTCCATTTTCGAGATATCACGAATCCATTTTATGAAGATGACAAAAACTGGCCGCTTGTGTCACAAATGCAATATATTGATATTAATACATGGCTATAAGGCGATATTTTATTTAAAGCTAATCGAATTTCACGAGCTCATCATTTAGAAGTTCGCCTACCTTTTGTCGATATAAAAACATTTGAAATTGCTCGGAAAATCCCGCTTGAATATAAAATTCAGCAAAAACATACAAAATACATCTTACGACGAGCAGCTGAAGGATTAGTCCCTGAAACTGCGATTTTTCGAAAAAAACTCGGTTTTCCCGTACCAATTCGCCACTGGTTGAAACATGAACTAAATGATTGGGCGAAGCAGACGATTGAGGAAAGTGATGTTGGCCATTACATTGATAAAGCTTATGTAAATGATTTATTACAAACACATTGTGAAGGAAAATTAGATTTAAGTCGTAAAATATGGACAATCTTAATGTTCATGATTTGGCATCAAGTGTTTATTGAAGAAAAATTTAGCTTTCCTGAAACGAAGGTGGCAACATTTACTAATAGCCGAGCAAAAAAATTTATCTTTACTTAATTATTATGACTATAAACAAGCCATTATTAATCAATCGTAATTGCCTGTCTACCCATTTGTACCCACGCCTCTTCAAAATGTTTAATATCTGCCTTGTGATGATAATTTAATGGGTCATTGAAATAAACATATTCTTGATCATAACCTGTCACTAATACAGAGTGTTGTCGATAAGTAATTTCAATAGGTCCATCCTCAGTATGCCACATTTTCATCAACTGATATTTATCGTTACTCTGATTCCCGCCCATGAATTTCCTTCAAGTAATTGTAAATCGTATAACGAGAAATATTCATCTTTTTGGAAATAATTGGGATACTTTTATGAATTGAAAAAGCATCATTTTCATCTAAATATTTAATCACTTGAACACGGTCTTCTTTTTTCATTAAAGCAATTGGTTTACCAATTTTTTCCAATGCCTCTTGATATAATGTTTCCAATGTTTGTTCCATTTGATTGGCATTATTAAATACTTCATCAATCGATGCACCGACTTTCGTTAACTCTGTAAGAATCGATTGAGCGTAAGATAAGTCGGTGTAGTCATAGTTAATGCCGATCGCATAATGATAAGTATCACCTTTAATATGAAAGGTTGAACTTTTGATCAATCGGTTGTTTTTTACTTTCCCTTGATAATTAACGATGTCACGACCATCAGACAATGAATCAACCTCATGGGTTCCTAAAATGTTAAACGGGTCACCTTCTTCCCTTTGCGTGACATGTTTGTTTTTAATATAAATAATTGATGATTCAAAGTTTTTCATATCATGGATAACGACTTCACAGTTTTTACCAAACATTGTTGCAATGCCGTCTGCCATTCGTTTTAAAAAATCTAATACCATTGTTTTTTCCATCAGTAAAGACCCTTTCACATTTTCATTTATCCAAAAGTTTTTTCCTACAATTAAATACAATAAAAAAGACCAGGATTGTCTAACCCTAGTCTTATTATAACGAACTTTTCAGTTATTCTAAAGGCTTAAAACGTGCCGTAAAAAATCGTAAAACAGGTGGTTCATAAGTCATTTCTAATCCCTTAGCTGTAGCCCGCTCTTTATATAAATCAATGATTGAATCAGCGACAACGTCCATATGTGAATACGTGTAAACTCGACGGGGGATTGTTAAACGAACGAGCTCTAACGCAGGATAATAATGATTCCCTTCTGAGTCACGTCCGGCAGAGACAATACCTCGCTCCATACTTCTGACACCAGATTGGACATATAACTGCGCCGCTAATGTTTGTGCTGGAAATTCATCTTGGGGAATATGTTCATAAAACTTTTTTGCATCTAAAAACACAGCATGCCCACCGATCGGCCGAACGACAGGAACATCCGCTTCAATTAACCGATCCCCTAAATAACGGCACTGACTAATGCGATGATGAATATAGTTGTAATCGACTGACTCATAAATTCCTCGAGCCATCGCCTCCATATCCCGACCTGTCATACCACCATATGAAGGCATTCCTTCGTAAACGACGACAAGTTGTGTGGCGCGCTGATAAATATCCGGATCATTTAACGCTAAAAAACCACCAATATTTACTAAGTTATCTTTTTTTCCTGACATCGTACAGCCATCACTATAGCTCATCATTTCGTATAAAATTTCAGCGATTGTATGATTTTCATAGCCTGATTCACGTTCTTTAATAAAATATGCATTTTCCACACAACGAGTGGCATCATACATCACATGAATATTATGTTTTTTCGCAACTTCAGAAACCGCTTTCAAATTTTCCATAGAAACAGGTTGACCGCCCGCTAAATTAACAGTAACAGCGACACAAATGTATGGAATTCGCTCAGCCCCGACTTCAGCAATTAACGCTTCTAATTTATCAATATCAACATTTCCTTTAAACGGATGGTCACTCGTCGAATCATGGGCTTCATCGATAATGATGTCTCGAAACGTCCCACCATTTAATTCTTGATGCGCTCTTGTCGTTGTAAAATACATATTTCCGGGTATATAGTCACCTTCAGTAATTAATAGTTGTGACAATAAATTTTCCGCTCCACGCCCTTGATGTGTTGGCACGACATATTTAAATCCGTATATTTCTTGAACAGCTTTTTCTAACCGATGAAAATTACGTGACCCTGCATATGATTCATCACCGAGCATCATTCCTGCCCATTGATCATCACTCATCGCTGTTGTCCCACTATCTGTTAAAAGATCGATATAAACGTCTTTAGAGTTGATGAGAAACGTGTTATAACCAGCTTCTTCGATTGTTTTTTCCCGTTGTTCACGAGTTGTGACAGCAATTGGTTCAACGACTTTAATTTTGTACGGTTCTGCAACATACTTACGTTCCATTAAAATCATCCTTTAGCATGTATTTAATCATAAGTGTAACATAAATTCACGTACTTTTAAACGTTATGTTGAATATTTAAACATTACGTTTAATGAAAAGTCACCAATTGAGGAAACATTTTATTACTATATTTTTATGTTCCGTGAAATAATATAAAAAAGGAAGGAAAGTAGGGGTGGCAATGGGACAAGGATTTACACATTTAATGACGATTGAAGACGTTGACCAATTTATTGAGCAAAATACACTTGCTTTTTTATACATTTCCAAAACGAATTGTAGTGTTTGTCACGGATTATTGCCTCAAGTTAAACAATTAATGGCAAAGTATCCAAACATTAAACTCGCTCATATAAACGTTGACGATGTACCGGAAATTGCAGGGAAATTCACGATTTTTGCAGTACCTGTTCTGCTTTTATTCGTCGAGGGCAAAGAACATATTCGTGAAGCACGCATTGTCCATATGGATCTCTTTAAGGAAAAAATTGATAATATTTATGTACATTTTCAATAATCGATTATTGTTCATAAAAAAGTAAAGCGGGCTGGGATCGTTAATCTCCCTACCCACTTTGCTTTTAAATAATTTCAATGCAGATTACCATGAAGCAATTGAGCCGTCTGTTCGTGATTCAGACCCACCGATCAGGACACCTGTTTGCGGATGACGCCAAATAATTTGTCCTCGCCCAAACGTATTCGGCTCTAATTCAAGCTTAATGTCATGACCTTTTTGGGCTAATTCTTTGGCAATATGGTGTTGAAAGCGATGTTCCACATGGACAGTCTTATCTTTCATCCACTGCCAACGCGGGGCATCAAGTGCTGCTTGAGGATTTAATTCAAAGTCAATGGTGTTCATCATTACTTGAAGATGTCCTTGTGGTTGCATATAACCACCCATGACGCCAAATGGTCCAACCGCTTGATTATCTTTTGTTAAAAATCCTGGAATGATTGTATGATATGTTTTCTTACCGCCAGCTAAAGCGTTTGCATGTTCAGGATCTAATTTAAAATCATGTCCGCGATTTTGCAAGGTAATACCTGTTCCGGGAACGACAAGTCCTGAGCCAAAACCCATATAGTTACTTTGGATAAAGGAAACCATATTTCCATCACGATCAGCCGTACATAAGTATACCGTACCACCTTTAGCTAAATCACCTGGTGTCGCTGTCATTGCTTCTTCTCCAATTAATTGACGCCGTTTTGCGGCATATGTTTCATCTAAAATGTCATCTGATGTACATGGCATTTGCTGACGTTCAGTCACATATTCTAAGGCATCAGCAAAAGCTAATTTCGTTGCTTCGATTTGTTTGTGGTACGTATCAGAACATTCTTTTTCTGGAAATTCAAAGCCCTTTAAAATGTTTAACGCTTGTAAAGCAACAATTCCTTGACCGTTTGGTGGAATTTCCCAGACATCATAACCACGATAATTGACATTAATCGGCTCCACCCACTCAGCTTCATGTGTGGCCAAATCCTCGGAACGTAAAAATCCACCATTTTCTTTTGAGAACTTAACAATTTTTTCAGCTAATTCGCCTTCATAAAATGATTTTCCATTCGTTTTGGCAATTGAACGCAATGTTTCTGCGTGTGCTTTTGATGACCATATTTCACCAGCTTTTGGTGCACGGTCATTTGGGGCAAATGTTGTAAACCAATCAGCGTACATATCATCTGTTAATTCTTTTTTAAATGTATCGTATGCTCGTTTCCAATACCGACTTAAGGTTGGTGACACAGGAAATCCTTCTTCAGCGTAACGAATCGCTGGCTCTAGCACTTCAGTTAATGGTAATTTCCCAAATTTTTCAGATAGTTTACCCCAAGCAGATGGTGCGCCAGGAACAGTAACGGGTAACCAACCATAGCGGGGCATTTTCTCATGACCGAGTTCTTTGACCGCATCAATTGAAATACTTTTTGGTGCGCGACCACTCGCATTTAACCCATGCAATTCATTATTAAACCAGACAATGGCAAACGCATCGCCACCAATTCCATTTGATGTCGGCTCAACGACGGTTAAACAAGCTGCGGTTGCGATCGCTGCATCGACCGCATTTCCACCTTTTTTCAAAATTTCTAAACCTGCTTGTGACGCTAATGGCATTGATGTGGCAACCATTCCATTTTTCGCATATGTTGCATTTCTTTTAATCGGATAAGGATTAGATAAATTATTAAATAATTTCAATCGTTTAGCACCTTCCTCTTCAATAATTAAGTCATACGTATTAATGAATAAGTATATGTCGTTCAATTCTTCACAAGAACTATAAAAAGCAAACAAAACGATTTATTTTTTTAGCTCCTTCCTTCTTATTGTAATAAATTGTTGTTTTTTATAGTCTTTTATATGGTAAATTATATATTTTGCTATGCGTTAAGTCAAGATTGCTTCTTATAAATGAGGCGAACAAAAACTTTTAATTTTTAACATATCATGAATAAAGTTATATGGCTTGCAAACAATAAGGCTCGATACAAATTACAGGAGGCGACATAATGAATAATCAACAACAACCGTTTCAAAACGAGCAACAATCAAATCAAATTCCTGCTCAGCAAAATCATGGAGGTCATGCCTTACTCGATGCTGATGAAGCTATCGGTGTCATCATGAGTGGTATTGAACAGTACAATATTTTTGGTGAGCATATTCAAGACCAAGAATTATCAGCAATTAATGAACGGCAAAAATCTTTTTTAAGCCAAGTTTATAACACCTTTATCGAAACGATGAAAACAGGGCAAGATCCTACGACACCAACACATACGTATATGATGGATATGCCAACAAATGTTACTTATGGGCTGCAACAATCAGCACCTAAAAGTCCATTGCAATCATCAACAGAATTAAATGATGAGTGTATTTCAACATATATGATGAATGCATTAAAGGCAATGGCGTCTAATTTCACATTAGCAGCATTAGAAGCAACAAACCCTGTCTTAAGACGGGTAATTGCTGACAGTATCCCAAACATTATTGAAATGGGTTATGAATTGTTTCTTTATCAAAATAAAAATCAATATTATCAAGTTCCACAATTGAATGCACAAGATATGTCAATTATTCAAAATGGCTATGCGCCTATACAAGGGATTCAAGGAACCCATTAAAATTTTCCCCATCTCCAATTAAATTTACGTATGAACAATAAAAACCGTTGAAGTGAACGCTTCTGTCAACTATGACCCTGAAAAAGTTCAAATCAGCGGTTTTTTACTTTATATGATCGAATAAATTCATAATAATCATGACAAATTAATAAACTTGTAACATATCAAGTTGCAACCCCAGTAATTTTTGATATAATATACTTTCGAAATACTTTAAAAAGAAGCAGTTCTACTGAGGTGAATAATTGTGAGGAAATTCTGTTCTTCTAAGATGGGATTTTTTATTGTTGCCGTACTATTCATTTGGCTTAAATCTTATCTTGTTTACACATTCGAATTTAATCTAGGCATCCAAAATAGTATGCAACAGTTTCTACTATTCTTTAATCCAGTAAGCTCTGCATTAATTTTTCTCGGAATTGCCTTATTCGCTAGAGGGCGACGTTTAGGTCTATCATTAATAGCCATTTATTCGTTGATGAGTTTTTTACTTTATGCGAATGTCGTCTTTTATCGTTTTAATAGTGACTTTATTACTCTCCCGGTCTTAACTCAGACAAGCAATTTTGGTAGTTTAGGGGAAAGTATTATAAGTTTAATGGTTTGGTATGATCTCGCCTATTTTCTCGACATTATTATTTTAGTCGTTTTATACAATTGGGCGAAAAAATCGTGGTCAAACACAAAACTAAAATTAAGAAAACCAGCCATCGTTTTAACAGCTGGTGTACTAGCCTTTACAATTAACTTAAGTTTAGCAGAAAAAGATCGACCACAGCTACTTGAAAGAACTTTCGACCGTAATTATATCGTAAAATATTTAGGTGCATATAACTTTACGATTTATGATATGATTCAAAACTTACAAACGACGAAACAACGTGTATTAGCGGATAGTAGTGATATTACAGAAGTCGAAAACTATACGAAAAGCAAATTTACTGAACCAAATGAAGAGCTTTTCGGAGTCGGTGAAGGTAAAAACATCATTAAAATTCATTTAGAATCGTTTCAGTCATTTTTAATAGACTTTGAATTACATGGTGAAGAAGTGACACCATTCATTAATTCCTTAGTAAATGATCCAAGCTATGATTTCACTTATTATGAAAACTTTTTCCACCAGACTGAACAAGGGAAAACAGCTGATGCTGAGTTTATTTTAGATAATTCACTGTTTGGATTACCGCAAGGCGCAGCATTTGTTACAAAGGGTACCAACACTTATCAAGCTTTACCTGCTATATTAAAACAAAAACAAGGCTATACAAACGCTGTCTTCCATGGAGATGGAAAATCTTTTTGGAACCGTGATGAAATTTATAAACAATTTGCGATTGACTATTATTTCGATGAAACGTACTACGATATGAGTGAAGGGCAATATATCGGCTATGGTAAAAAAGACAAACCATTTTTTGAAGAATCAATGCCATATTTAGAATCTTTGCCTGAACCATTTTATGCGCATCTGATTACATTAACACACCATCACCCCTATTTAATTGATGATGAAGATGCAACGATTGCACCAGCTGAAACTGGTGATGGTTCGGTCGATCGCTACTTCCAAACGGCCCGTTATTTAGATGAAGCATTGGAAGAGTTTTTCGGTTATTTACATGAATCTGGCTTATATGATGATTCAATTATTATGATTTATGGTGACCACTATGGTATTTCTGATAACCATAATCGGGCAATGTCTGAAATCTTTAATGAAGAAATGACACCCTTTAAAAATGCACACTTACAACGTGTTCCATTTATGATTAAAATACCGGGTGTTGAAGGTGAAGGAACTGTTGCTGAATATGCCGGTCAAATTGATGTCATGCCAACGATGTTACATTTATTAGGTATACGGGCACAAGATTACATTCAATTTGGAACGGACATGTTCGCTGATGACCATAAAGATTATGTGATCTTTCGAAATGGTAGTTTTATAACACCAGAGTTTACGGCCATTCAAGATGTTTTTTACGATAATGAAACAGGTCAAGAAATTCAGCCAACAAAAGAGATGTTAAAAATCCAAGATGAGGTTTTACATGAACTTGAGTTATCAGATAAAGTGCTTCAAGGGGATCTATTACGATATTATAAACCAACAGAAGATTGGGAGCGAGTAGATCCTAAGGAATACTTTTATGGCAATTAAAAAA
>DATGTA010000058.1:0-8136 GCA_035302085.1 Bacillota bacterium | reverse complement strand
GAACCGAGCAAGGCCCCGAGAGATCCGAGCATGACTCATGTGGCCCGATCATGAAAATTTGAAGCGAGCACAAACATATGAGAACCGAGCATGTAATCTGATGAACCCATTTGATACGAGCATGTAATTTGGTGATGCGAGCATAAACCAATTTGATCCGAGCATGGTGCTGAATGAAGCGAGCACAAACATATAAGAACCGAGCATCAAACCGTTTGAAGCGAGCACCTACACACGGGATCCGAGCATCCTCACATATGAGAAGCGAGCATGTTCCTATCCGATGTGTGCATCAGACTGCCGAGCACCAAACATTAATTAGATTGTGGTCATCAACTGTAGTGAACCATACATAACAAATAATTTTATATGAACCCGTGGGCATATTTTCAAAATTGCTCGAACTGGAAACCTAGAAACCTGCAGTTGTATTTATTATTTTATCAAACAGTCAAGTGCATATTCATTCTTATCTTTTGCAAATGTGTAAGTTATTTGCTAAGCTAAGTCATATTTCAAAACTCATTCAACTTTTGTAAAAGAAAATTGTCAGAAAATTATGCGTAAACTTACATTTGGTCCAAATCCTTTAAAGTATTATTTTTCAGTTCATAAGGATTATTGTAAATGACACATTTAAATCGAGTCTTTAAACGTTCAAGCTATTTAGCTATAGAGAATAATTGGAAACGGTGTTTTTTCTGAATCTTTCCAAATATAAATATCTCAGGCTATATAGGACACATTTTAAAAAATGATGTGGTGCGCATACTTTCATAGCGATTGATTGGCTGTTGGGTGAGTGATGAAATAATATTTTTTTAGGAGATGAGTGAAGGATGAGGAGATTCATAAAGGCATCATTAATGCTTTTGCTTATGATCGCTTTTGTGGTTGGTTGTAGTTCTGATGATGACACAAATGAACCAAGCGATGGTGGGGAGGGGACATCTGAAGAGTCGACTGAAGGGGATACTGAAAATGTGCCAACAGGCGGTACGATTGATGTTGCATTTTCAGCGCAACCAGCAACGTTTGATCCGCATATGACGACGGCGGTTGCGACATCAGATGTTGTGCGTAATGTTTATGAAACGCTTGTAACGATTGATGACAATCATGAATTTATTCCAATGTTAGCTGATACGTATGAAATCAGCGATGATGGTTTAGAAATAACATTTAATTTAAGAGAAGGTGTTCTTTTCCACAATGGGAAAGAAATGACATCTGAGGACGTTGTTGCGTCAATGGAACGTTGGCAAGAAAAATCAAGCACAGGACAAGATCAATTTGCTGATGCTGAATTTATTGCTGATGGTGATTATACCGTTATTTTAAAATTACCTGAACAATTATCGACGGCTTTAAGTGTTCTTTCAGCAAATATGGGCGCTTTTCCTGCCATTATGCCTAAAGAAGTTGTTGAGGGAGCGAGTGAAACAGGTGTTGAAGAATTTATCGGTACAGGTCCATTTACCTTTGAAGAATGGACTCAAGATGTTTCCGTACACATGAAAAAATTTGATGATTATGTGGCACGTGAAGAAGAAGCTGACGGACTCGGTGGTAAAAAAGAAGCGTTAGTTGACGATATTTATTTCCATTTTGTATCTGATCCATCAACACGTCTAGCCGGTATGTTGTCTGGTGAATATGATGTTGGACATGCGATTCCTCATGATAACTATGATCAAGTGGAAGGAAATGATATGCTCGATGTCCATATTGTCCCAGGTAGCTCGCAGATCATAACATTTAATAAGAAAAAGGGAATGTTTTCTGATAAAGCTGCTCGAGAAGCGGTCATGCTAGCGCTTGATATGGATGATCTTATGCAGGCAGCATTTGCTCAGGAAGAATTTTATGAGATCAACCACAATCTCGTGATGCCATATTTATCCGGCTTGTTTGACAGTGATATTGGAAAAGAACTATATGAAACTCAAGATCTCGACCGAGCAAAAGAAATTATTGAAGAAAATGGCTGGACGGGTGAAGAAATTACCATTTTATCAACCCGTGATTATGATGAAGTTTATCAATTTACAGTTGTTATGCAAGAGCGTCTTGAGCAAATTGGTTTAAATGTTGACCTTGATGTGATCGACTGGCCGACATTTTTAGAAAGAAAAGAAGATGAAGATGCTTTTGATCTTTTAGCAGTAGGCTTTGGGCCACAACCCGAACCAACGTCATATTTATTTTTAATGGAAGGTCCGCACTCTGGCTGGACAGATGATCAGGAATTCCACGATCTTATTGACGAGTTTCGTGCACAACCGACACTAGAAGACACAGCGGATGCTTACGATGAGATGATGGCTTGGAACGAAGAACATATTCCATTTATTAAAATTGGTGACAACAACCGAATTGCCGTTACTCAAAGCACACTTAAAAATTTCAAATTTGTTGACGGATTCGTTTTATGGAACGTTTATAAAGAAGAATAAAAATCTCACAATCTGGGGAAATAATGTTCATAGGAAATGATCATCCGCCTTTAATGAAAAGTGGTTACATTAAGGGCGGAGTTTTCAAGATGATTTGTTTTTATTGAGGCACAGATTCATTGACCGATTTGGTCAGCCCGATAATATTGTTTCATTGAAAAGGATCTGTTAAACATCAATTAAGATCTATTAAAATAATTTATACAAAAAATTCACTCGAATACCACAAAATTTTTCATTAAATGGATTTCATTTTCCCCAAATGAACAGTTTTGCTATTTAAAAAAATAGAGGAGGATGTTGAGATGAGAAAAGTAACAACTCAAGATATGCATTCATTTACATGGCCAAATCAGCCAAAGTTTTGTCTAAACGGTGAGCGGATTATTTATGAAAAAACAGTTGTCGACAAAGAAGCAAATGGCTATATTACACACCTTTGGTTAAGTAATAAATCAGGTGAAGCACCGCAACAATTGACAAAAGAGGGCACACGAAACTTATCGGCTGCTTGGTCACCAACTGACAATGCAATTGCTTACGTTTCAAATCGTGAGAAAGGTATGCAAGTTTGGCTGTATGATTTTGCAACAGATAAGCATACACGCCTAACAAATGTTCATGAAAATGTGAGCCAAGTCCAATTTTCTCCAGATGGAAAAACGGTTTATGCACTTTTACCAATAAAGGATGCCATACGGGAGTGGGATGAAGCGACGTCTGAGCAAGAACATATGAATGCACCAAGCGAACGAACGTATGACTCACTTTATTATAAGTTTGATGGAATCGGCTTTAGCACAGGAACAAAAAAGCAACTAATTGCGATTGACGTAGATGAAAAAACGACGACAGTCATTACCGATGGAACGGTGAATATTGAAGATTATACAATTTCACCAGATGGGGAAACAATTACATTTTCTACAATTGATTTTTATGACGAAAACCCATTATTTAACGGTGAACTTTACCAAATAACAGCTACTGGAGAAAATTTAACGAAAATCTATGATCAAACAAAAGCAGCCAATCCATCATATTCACCTGATGGTCAATGGATCGCTTTTATTGAAGGTGATGTGCACCAAGACTTATACATTTATGCGACAGAAACAGGTGAAGTTAAACAGTTAAGCCAAAATTATCCAGGCACTTTTGCTGATATGATTTACACTGATTCAATGAATTACAAAATGCCATGGCAACCGGTTTGGTCTCAAGATAGTGAGCATGTTTATGTTTTAAGCGGTTATCAGGGGGCCAATGAAATTGTTCAATTTTCAGTTGACAGCACAGCTGATCCGGTAACTGTTATTGGCGGTGCACGTGACATTAATCATTTTACATATGATGGAAAAAACCATTTCGCCATCACATATGCAAGCCCAGAAACACCAGGTCGCGTCAGTCTCATTGATATAGCTGATGAAGCGGGACAAGTCAGAAAAACACGTGATTATACAGATCCGATTACTTTTTCTGAAGAACTTTTCCCAGCTAATGAAACATATCTCGATGATTGTAATGCAGATTTATTTGCTAATATTACCGTTGTTCCACCCGAATCATTCAATTACGAATCGACAGACGGCTGGAATATCCACGGATTTATGATCAAACCGGCGAATATGGAAGCAGGGAAAAAATATCCTGTCGTTCTAGATATTCATGGTGGCCCACATTCAACACATGGGTACACATATTTCCACCAACTGCAATTGTATAGTGCAGCTGGTTATGGTGTTGTTTATGTCAACCCAAGAGGAAGTTCCGGTTATGGCGAAACATTTACAGAAGCGGTCATCGGCGAATACGGCACAAAAGATATGGACGATATTTTAAACGGGCTCGATGCAGCATTAGCTAAATATGACTTTTTAGATAAAGATCGAGTGGCTGTTTCCGGACTTAGCTATGGTGGTTTCATGACGAATTGGATCGTTACACATACGGATCGGTTCCAAGTCGCTATTTCTGAAGGTGGCATCTCAAACTGGGTGTCCATGCACGGAACGAGTGATATTTCCCCAGGCTTTATCGAACGTGAATTTGCCGGGAAGACATCGATTGATCAATTATGGGAAGTCTCCCCACTTGCATATATCGAAAATATTAACACACCAATTTTGATCGTCCACGCAGAAGACGACATCCGGGTACCTGTTGAACAGAGTGAGCAATTGTTTTCATTCGTTAAACGTCAAGGGAAAACTGCACGCTTCGTCCGTATTCCAGAATGTACACACGTGATGTTGCAAAACGGTGCACCTGATAAAAAGCTAGCTCGCCTGGAAGCAATGCTCGACTGGCTCCAACAATATTTACCAACAGAAGTGTAAATGTGTTGTTCACTTCGATTGGCGGTTATAAGCAAATTATAGATTCATTAAGCCCGGATCAAGTTATTTGTTATCTTGTATCAGATGGTCCATGTTGACATCTAGGTTCAAGTAATTTAGCAATCTCGGTTAATTAAAATCCAAAGTCATGTCATATACCTGTATCACTCGCATTTGAATATGATGCCTACGATCTGAGTGATCATCCAAGATTAAATAACATATTTGTATCACCCCCCACTTTTATTTTGTATAGAAGCGGGGGGTTTTTACTTTTTTTGAAAAATTATTGCGTGGAAAATTAAATATGCATATATTTGAGGCAATCATTTTAAAAAACCGACTGTTGTCGTAAGGTTTATGGGAATTTTTCTGCGGGATTATTTGCATATAGAATAAATTAGGCTGTATTTATAATTGCATTTTCATGTAAAATTAATTTTGGTAATAAAGGTATTTTAATTTATTTTGAGCAACTATAATTAATTTTCGTCAGTTGATTTTACAATTTTTTCTTTAATTTATTAAGCTGCTCTTCATCAAGTTCCGTTACTTTCATGATCACTTCAAGAGAAATATTTTCTTGCAACATTTTCAAAGCAACTCTTTCTTGTTCCGCTTCTCTGCCTTCTTCTCTACCGACTTCCTTTCCCCATTCAACAAATGAAATGGGCAGGCTTGAAATGTCAAATGACTCTTGATCTTTTTTAATTTCCGCCATGAGTTCTTCCTCCTCCTCACGTGTTAATTTTAAATAAACATCAAAAAATCGGAAAAGAATTATTATAAATTGATTTTGATTGAAAAAGAGAAATCAACTATTAATCGACAAATTTCTTATCGCAAAATCATAATTTTTCCTTCAATTTTTCAAGTTGTTCTTCATCAAGTTCCGTTACTTTCATGATCACTTCAAGAGAAATATTTTCTTGCAACATTTTCAAAGCAACTCTTTCTTGTTCCGCTTCTCTACCTTCTTTTCTACCTTCTTTTCTACCTTCTTCTCGTCCTTTTTCTCTGCCTTCCACTCTACCCTCTTCCCTACCGACTTCCTTTCCCCATTCAACAAATGAAATGGGTAGGCTTGAAATATCAAATGACTCTTGATCTTTTTTAATTTCCGCCATGAGTTCATCCTCCTCTTCACGTGTTAATTTTAAATAAACATCAAAAAATCGGAAAAGAAATGCTTGTTTTTCTTGATCGATTTTAAGTGTTTGCATAATCCGGGCAAACTCAAGTTTTACTTGAACTTTTTCACTTTCATTATACCCCATTTTACTCATTAATGCGGCAGATATCGGGTTTTCTTTGCGGATAAAATGGCGCCAATTCATGGACCGTAAATGGATCGGGAAATAATTAAATCGTAAAATATTAACATTATCAAGGTTCATTTCAAAATGATCAATATTCGGGGGTTCATCAAAACTAAAAACGGCAATCGGAATAATGGGTTTACGAAGTTTATTGTATAAAATACTAAAATAATGGAACATCCGCTCATTAAAATTGGCTTGCTTATAACTTTGCGGTTCAACATGAATGATTATGATCGTATCAGTTGATTTCCATTTTACTTTAACAACAATGTCAAGCACTCGTTTGTCCGCAGCAAATGAATCGGGAATGACTTCTTCTGAAAGAAAATTGACTGAATTGAAATCGATTTTAGCGTGAAACTTTGGGAAAAATACTTCAATAAATTCCTCGAAAAACATCTGAATTAATTGTTTGAAAAGTAGATCATGGGGAATGTTTGGCTCATGTTTTTCTCTAATGATCGAAGGCTTTGAAAAATGAGTTATCGTATACTTATGCGGCATTTCAACAAGTGGCATCAGATCACATCCTTTAAATTTTTAATGGTGAAAATCATGATGTGAAATTAAATATAGTATACAATAAAAACTTAAAACGAACAAGTGTTCTATAATTTTTTTTCAAAGTTTGATCCCACATTCATTTTATCAATCAATATTGCTAAACTTTGCAAATTTTCAACGTACATTACATGAATAGCCCTACTAAATGACGCAAAAAACATGTCTTCCTTACATAAAGAGAAAACATGTTTTTCAGAAAATAAAACTATTCGATTTATTTAACCTAACAATCTTTTGAAAAATTTTACTCGGTTAGTGGATGACCCCATGTACGATTTAATACATAGGCTGCAACAACCAAAATAACTGCACCAATCACTAAGGCTAAAATACCTGAACCAGTAAATCCTGCGACTAAAAATGCTACTAAACCGGAAATACCTGCTAAAATAGCATAAGGTATTTGTGTATTGACATGGTCGATATGGTCACACGAGGAACCAGCTGATGATAAAATCGTCGTATCGGAAATGGGTGAACAATGATCACCAAAAATACCACCACTAAAGACCGTTGCTATCGCTAAACCCATTGAAATATCCATTGAAGCGGCAACTGGAATCGCAATTGGCATCATTATCGCAAATGTTCCATAAGATGTCCCTGTTGTGAATGCAATAATAGAAGCAACGATAAATAATAAGGCAGGAATAAGTCCTGTCGTTGCATTCGCTTCAGCAGCTGCAACAACATATTCAGCTGTGCCTAATTCTGTAGTCACACTTCCAATCGACCAAGCTAATGCTAAAATAATATAAACGAGCATCATACTTTTAAAACCTTCAACAATAATATCAATGGATTCTTTAAGCGAAAATAACTTTTGTTGAACCCCCATAAGCAAAGCGACTAATGTAGCGACTAAAGCCGCAATTAATATTGACATACCGCCATCCGATTCAGCAATTGCCGTCATGAAATCATTTTCCGGATAGCCACCTGTCCACAAAAATAATGGTGGAATAAGACCGATTAAAATAATTAATGGAACAATCATATTACGCATTTTTGGCTCATCGGGAAGACTACTTTCTGGCACGCTTATATCTGAAGGTGGTTGTGCACCTTCTCTGAATAACTTACCTGTTGTCCGTGATCGATATTCTGCTTTTGCCATCGGACCAAAATCCCACTGTTTAAAGGCTATAATCGCTACTAAAAGAAGGGCTAAAATTGAATAATAATTAAATGGAATCGTCGATAAATAGGTTACATATTCAGAGGCTGAAATGCCTAACTTGGCAAATTCTACACCGATTAATCCCATCACAAATACGACCCATGTCGAAACCGGCCCTAAAAGACACATGGGTGCTGATGTTGAGTCAACGATATATGCTAACTTTTCTCTGGATACTCGCATTTTATCAGTGACTGAACGCATGACACTACCAACGGTTAACGCATTAAAATAATCTTCGAAAAAAATGATAATTCCGAATAACATCGTTG
>DATGTA010000057.1:0-2642 GCA_035302085.1 Bacillota bacterium | reverse complement strand
TTTTAAAAATAATGCATTAGCTGAAGCGTTAGCGAAATTGAAAAAATAAACCTTGGTTGATCTGACAATCCCTAACATAAAACAGGTGGAAGGAATGAATTGTTCATCTTTCACCTGTTTTTATATGCTTAATGTTGTTTTGGAAGTCGTTAGCTATTGATGACCATGACTCACTTTTGCAAGTTAAATAACTATTTATCTTACCTAAAACCAATTTTTTCATTGTAAGTAAGCCATTCAAGGACGCGATCTTCTGTTTGTTGGATTCGCTCTAATTGCTCTGATGTCGGATGTTTAACACCTGTTAATGCCTCTACCCGAATATCATTGATGCCAATTCCTGCGGTGTAAATAGATTTTCCAGCTAAAAGTGTTAACTTTTCCGTATTTTCAAAATGTTCTTGTAATGATTGCATATTGGCACTAATTTCTTCAGCTGCATCCGCTTCGCCTTCTGTAATAACAGCGATTGAGTTAATGGATTGATTGACCTCTTGAATATGTTCCATAACATCATTAACAGCTTGCATCGATGTATTCGTTTGACCGACATGTTTTTCTAGATTTATTGATAATGTTTCAATATCAGAACTGACATTGATCGTCTCCTTTTGGACGTCTTCCATTTCATTCGTAATATTTTCGACTGATTCTTTCGTTTGCTCAGCTAGTTTGCGCACTTCATCCGCAACAACTGCAAAACCAAGTCCATGATCCCCGGCTCGGGCTGCTTCAATCGATGCATTTAAAGCGAGTAAATTCGTTTCATCAGCAATACTTTTAATAAAATCAATCACTTCAGAAATATTGTTTACCTTATCAGTTAATACTTGGAAGTTTTTCTTTGACTGTTGAAATTCTTGAATCATTGTTAAAAATCCAGTCAGGGCCGTTTCAATGACAGCTCTGCTTTCATTAGCTTGTTCAACCATTTCAGTCGTTCGGCCATAAGCTTTCGTTGCAGTAGTGGCTATTTCATCCATGGCAGTGTTCATCTGTTGTGTCGCTTCACTAACTTCATTTGCTTCCGCTGTCGTTTGTTCGACAACCGACAACAAACTGCCAACCTCATCAACTTCAGTTAATTCATCCATCGCTTGACTGACTTTATCAATTAATTGAAAATCATTTGCCTCCCGGTAAGCTTCTAACACAATAATTGTGTCAAAATTAATGATCCGATCTAAAGCCATTAACACTTTAGCTAGTTTATCAGAATCTGATACAAAATGCGCTGTAATATGCGGGACCAAATATTCATAAACACGCATATATGACCCAATAAACCATTCTTCTGATAGTTGAATGCGACTATGAATCTTACCGATCTTTTTTCGATACTCAATATATGCTTCATTTATATTCGGCTTCGTCAATTGCTTATAATAATTCGTAATAGCCGGAACATAACGATTATAGGTTGTGAACGTATCAAAAATTTGCTTAACTTCAGGAATGCTCATAATCATTTCATAATGGCGCTCCGCTATCGTTGTCGCATGTTCTTCCATTAAATCATCAATCAACGATAAATACTCAATATCTTGCTTTGATAATTGAATGAGTTTAACAACTTCTCTAACTGAAGGTGATAATTTATCTAAAGGTAAATCACTTTTTGAAAAATTTGGAATGGAAACTCGTTTATTTCTTTTTAATCGAGCGAACATCTATAAAACCTCCATAAAAATCACTCTATACCTTAGTCCAATAGTACCATAAAAATACCACATTAGACGACTAACAAACCTTTTTTTAAAAAATTGGTATAGTGACATATGAAGATTCAAGGAAAGTTAACATTTAATCCGCTATTAAGTCGGTGACTCATTAAAAATATCATCACCTCTATTGGTAGGTGCTCGCTTCCCGGCCATTCATGCTCGTATCGACTTCGTTCATGCTCGTATCAGCTTCGTTCATGCTCGGTTCATGAGAGTTCGTGCTCGGATCGGCAAGGCGGATGCTCGGTTCCCGGCCGTCCCTGCTCGTATCGACTTCGTTCATGCTCGTATCAGCTTCGTTCATGCTCGCTTCATCAAGTTTAATGCTCGGATCAGCTTCATTAATGCTTGCTTCAAACGGTTGGATGCTCGGATCTCATATGTTCAACTGAATTTATGCTCGCATCTCATCCATCTACATCTGTGATCAAATTCCTCATTAAATTTCAAAGTTTATTGTTTTCTTTAATCCATTTACAACCTATAAATATGCTAATCAATTAAATCACTTTTCTGCCACTTGATTCGTTAACTTGCCAATCCCTTCAATCTCAATATCGATAATATCGCCTGGTTTCATCGCATCAACACCAGAAGGCGTGCCGGTCAAAATAATATCACCTGGAAATAATGTCATAACTTTTGTCACTTCTTGAATAATTTCTTCAACTGTAAACACAAAATCGCTCGTATTCGATGCTTGTTTCACCTTGCCATTTTGTGTTAATTGAATCGACAAATTGTTTGGATTGATTCCCGTGCGTATGACAGGACCGAGTGGCTTAAAAGTCGCAAATGATTTTGCCCGAGTAAATTGCCCATCTTTTTGTTGTAAATGTCGATCAGAAACATCATTCGCAATTGTATATCCGAACACATAATCTAAAGCATTTTCTGCCTGAACATGACTCGCTTCTT
>DATGTA010000056.1:0-5786 GCA_035302085.1 Bacillota bacterium | reverse complement strand
TGTTCAAAAATTTTAAAAATTTCTATGGCAGATAATGGCGTTTCGGGTGATGGTTTTAAAACTGCCGTACATCCAGCAGCTAAAGCTGGCCCCAATTTTCTAGTAATCATCGAGGAAGGAAAGTTCCACGGTGTAATGGCTCCAACAACACCTACAGGTTGTGGCATAACGAGCATTCGTTTTCCTTTGGTTGCTGATGGAATTAATTCGCCATAAGCTCGACTCGCTTCTTCGGCGTACCAGTGTAAAAATTCAGCCGCACCTGTCACTTCGCCTTTTGCTTCAGCTAGAGGCTTTCCTTGTTCTGTTGTTAAAACTTCTGCTAAATGATCCACTTTTGCCATCATTAATTCATAAGCCTTATATAAAATTTTCCCTCGCTCACGACCCGTCATTTCACTCCAAATAGGAAATGCATCTTGAGCTGCTTGAATAGCTCGATTCGTTTCACTCGCACCCCCATAAGCCACTTTTGTAATTTCTTCTAGTGTTGCTGGGTTGTAAATCGTTTCAACGTGATCAACATCAACAGGTTCCCAAGATCCATTAATGTAAATACTTTGTGTTAATTCTTGATATGTCATGTAAATTCCTCCTTTAGATAAGTATATCGCATCTTTTGGGCTCATCGAAATAAAACGATTTCAGCCGCTAAAAGATGCGATTATTTACTCATAAAAATATTCGTTTACTGTTCCCAAGCAGGAAGCATTTTGTTTAACTTTTTATCTTCACGGTAACCTAAAGCATATTCAGCTTGGAGAACCGTATGAATTTCTCGTGTACCTTCATAAATCACTGGTGCTTTTGAGTTACGTAAATATCTTTCGACAGGATATTCATCTGAGAAGCCATAAGCACCATGAATTTGTACCGCATCATCGGCTGCTTTGTTCGCAAAATCACACGCTTGCCACTTCGCTAATGATGTTTCACGTGTATTACGGACACCTTTATTTTTTAATTCGCCTGCTTTATAGACGAGCAAGCGGCTCATTTGAAAGCCAGCTTCCATATTAGCGATCATTTGTTGAACGAGTTGATGTTGCCCGATTGGTTTACCGAATGTTTCACGTTCATGGCAATAATCAACACTCGCTTCAAGACAAGCCATAATTTGACCAACCGCACCGGCTGCAACTGTGAAGCGGCCGTTATCTAATGCTGACATCGCAATTTTAAATCCTTCACCTTCTTCGCCAATAAGGTTCTCTTTAGGAACTTTTAAGTTTTCAAAGAAAATTTCACCTGTGTTTCCAGCGCGTATACCTAGCTTTCCTTTAATAGGCTGTGATGAGAATCCTTCCATGTCTCTGTCGATGATAAAGGCGGAAATTCCATGGTGTTTTTTTGATTTGTCGGTATAAGCAAATACGAGAAATGTATCAGCAATGTCGCTAAGGGAAATCCAAGTTTTTTGGCCGTTTAAAATGTAGTGATCGCCTTCTTTTACAGCTGTTGATTGCATGGAAGCAACATCAGATCCAGCGCCAGGCTCAGTTAATCCAAAAGCACCGACTAATTCACCTTTCGCTTGCGGCACTAAATATTTTTGTTTTTGTTCTTCATTTCCCCATTGTAGAAGTGTCATACTATTTAAACCTGTATGAACGGAAACAGCTGTTCTGAATGCTGTATCACCACGCTCTAACTCTTCACAAACAATTGCCAGTGAATTATAATCCATTCCACTTCCACCGTATTCTTGAGGGATGCAAACCCCCATAAGACCGAGTTCAGCTAATTTATCCATAATTGATGGTTCAAACTTACCCTCTCGATCCCACTCGGCGATATTAGGCATAATTTCTTTATCAACAAAATCTCTTACCGTTTGGCGAAGCATTTTTTGTTCATCTGAAAATTCAAAATTCATGTTTGTTCATCTCCTAAATCATTTATTCATTTCTTTTATTTAAAACTTCTTCATTATGTTCCCCGACTTCTGGTGGGTGATGACGCATCGTAACGGGTGTACGTGATAGTTTAAGAGGACTACCAATTAATTTAATCGGTCCAGCTACCGGATGGTCTTGTTCAACAAACATTTCACGTGCTTGTAGTTGTGGATCAGCAACAACTTCTGCTAAATTTTGAATTGGCCCACAAGGAATACCATGTTCATTACATTTTTCTTGCCAATATGATGTTGGTTTAGTCAACATAATCTCTTGAATAAGCGGTGTAATGATCTCGCGATTCTCGACACGATCAGCATTCGTTGAGAAGCGTTCATCGGTTGCTAATTCCGGTTTTTCTAAAATATCACAAAATATTTGATATTGGCGATCGTTACCAATAGCAATGACCATTTGGCCATCAGCCGTATCGAAGGTTTGATAGGGAACAATGTTAGCGTGGTTATTCCCTAAACGTTTTGGAATTTCACCAGACATTAAATAATTACTACCAATATTAATAAGTGAACTTACGGCTGAATCGTATAAGGAAACATCAATTTTTTGACCCTTTCCAGAGGTCAATCGTTCGAGCAAAGCTGCTTGAATACCAATTGTTGCATAAAGGCCAGTTAAAATATCGACGATGGCAACACCTAGCTTTTGGGGACCTGATGATTCATCACCTGTAATGCTCATTAAACCACTCATTGCTTGAATAATAAAATCATATCCTGCCATATCTTTAAGTGGTCCGGTTTCACCAAAGCCAGTAATTGAACAATATACGAGTTGTGGATTAATTTCTTTTAAAACATCGTAATCAATCCCAAAGCGTTCCATTGTGCCAGTTTTAAAATTATTAATAATGACATCACTTTCTCGAACGAGTTGTTTAACAGTTTCAACGCCTTCAGCAGATTTTAAATCAATCGTTATACTTTTTTTGTTTCGATTCGCACATAAGTAGTAAGCACTTACACCGTCTTTAAAAGGTGGGCCCCATTTGCGAGTATCATCACTACCACCAGGAGCTTCAACTTTGATAACTTCAGCCCCTAAATCACCTAAGATCATCGTGCTATATGGACCGGCTAAAACTCTGGATAAATCAAGAATTTTAATGCCTGAAAGTGCACCTGACATATAATTGATTCACTCCTTTCTATAAAATATCATAAAAATAAGCCAGCCCAATTATGACCATACCTAAGAAGCATGTCACAAATGAACTGGCTGTAATCTGTTGGAACAACTCTGGTGTAGGGTTGTAAACAGATTTAAAGGCAGTTGTTTAATTTTAAGAGTCATTGATCATGTGTCATAGACGTTAAAGCGTCTTATACATGATTCTTATCTTATATTGTACCGTAATCTGAAAAATAAGTAAACAAATTTTAGACGATTCATAAAAATCATATATATAATGCTAACAACTAGTTTCAAAATTATTTATTCGCTTTTTCCAATTTTTGAATAATCTCAAGTGAACGGCCCGTTCCGATTGCCACTGATTCTAAGGGTGAATCGGCAATATGAATGGGAACATTTAGTTCTTCGCTTAACCATTGCTTTAAGCCGCTGAGACATGCACCGCCACCTGTTAAAACAATTCCATGATCGACGATATCTCCACTGAGTTCAGGTGGGCAATTTTCTAAAGCATTTTTAATCGTTTCTAAAAGCTTTTCTAATAATGGTTCAATCGCTTCATATATTTCATAAGAAGAAACTTCAATTGTTTCTGGTAACCCCGAAACCATATGACGTCCTCTTATTTCCATTGTCTCTTCAGGGTGATCTTTGTATGTATTACCGATCGTTATTTTTAATTGTTCGGCTGAACGAACCCCGATTAAAACACTATGTGTCTTGCGAATATGATTAATGATCGCCTCATCTAAATGATCACCACCGATTTTGATGGCATCAGAATAGACGACACCGCCAAGGGAAATTATACCAATTTCAGATGTTCCCCCACCAATATCGACCACAGCATTTGCAACCGGTTCCTCAACATCTAACCCTGCTCCAATAGCTGCTGCAATCGGTTCTTCAATTAAATGGACATCTTTAATCCCTTCATTTGTTACGGCTTGTTGAATCGCTCTTCTTTCAACAGCCGTACTGCCTGATGGTGTACAAATAACAACGGTTGGTTTTCGCATAGAGTAACCTAATTTTTGACTCACTTTTTTCAAAATATATTTTAACATTTCAGTTGTAATATCAAAATCAGCAATAACACCTTCTTTTAATGGTCGAATAGTTGTAATCGTTTCAGGTGTTCGGCCGATCATATGTCTTGCCTCAGTTCCGACGGCGATGACTTCTCGTGTGATTGTATCAATCGCCACAATCGAAGGTTCGTTTAAAACGACACCTTTATCAGAATAAACGAGGATGTTTGCTGTTCCTAAGTCGATACCAATTTTTGTTTTGCCAAACATGTTTTTTGCCTCCAAATTTTAAGTTCAATCAAAGAAAAATGTTAACTTATTATAAATTCAAGTTGATATTAAGTCAATTTCATTACCTTATATTAAACGATAGCGTGAATTTATTAAATCTATTAGTTTTAAAATACGTTATACCCGTTTAAAAAATCAAGTAACATTTTCATTACAAAGTTGTTGTGTTTGTAACATATATGGCTTTTTAAAAAATTGTCAAGCACTATTTATACGAAAAATTTACCAGTTCGAACAAAAAAAGTAAATAAACTTATGAAGTCCTTAAGTAAATGTCTTATATTAGTACACTTTAGCATATGCCATTCTTGGAAAAACACCTCTGGGAATTTGTGGATCGATTATTACAAAAATAGCGTGCTATGATTAATTTGCAAATTAAAAAAAGGGGAGAAAATTTTATGTTTAAAAGATTTAGTCGCATGATAATTATATTAACTATTCTTTTATTTGGGGGTGTCATAACTACCCATGCATCAATTAGCGATTCAAATAGTCAATCAGGGGAAGAAACAACAAGATGGAACAAACAAACAATCTTTCATCATTATATAAAAACATTTTTGGGAAATTGGTACAATGGAAGTGACTCAAAAAAACCATCCATTAAACAACCAGCAAAAAACAAAGATAATGTTGAACGACCATCTAAGTCAGAGCCAGAAAAAAATACTGAACAAAATCAATCATCAGTAAATAAAGAGTCGGTTAATAAAAGTGAGCCATCAACCGAAAGTGAGCAAATAAGTGATTTAAGTCAATATGAACAAGAAGTTGTCGAATTAACGAATCGTGAACGGACAAATGCAGGTTTAGAACCATTAAACGTTGATTTAGAGTTAAGTCGTGTGGCACAGGAAAAATCACGAGATATGGCTGTGAACAATTATTTTGATCATAATAGCCCTGTATATGGGTCACCATTTGAGATGATTCAAGCGTATGCCATTAATTATCGAGCGGCTGGCGAAAATATTGCCAAAGGTCAACGTTCACCACAAGAAGTCGTTCAAGCATGGATGAATAGTCCAGGACATCGAGCAAATATTTTAAACGGATCATTTACACATATTGGCGTAGGTTTTGTTGAACAAGGTAATCATTGGACACAAATGTTTATAGGTAAGTAAAGAGATTGCAAAGGTTGCTCATGAATGAATCTTTCAGTATATTAAGAGTAATGAATGAATAAATTAGGTGAAAAGATATGTGTGGAAGATTTACATTACTCGCAACTGAAGAGGAAATCTTACAATATTTTGCCATTGATGAACCGATTGAACATTATGAACCGAGTTATAATGTTGCTCCAGGGCAAAATGTGTTGGCGGTTATCCATGATGGAAAACAGAAAAGAATTGGTCCTTTACGATGGGGTCTCGTTCCATCATGGGCGAAAGATGAAAAAATAGGT
>DATGTA010000055.1:0-4806 GCA_035302085.1 Bacillota bacterium | reverse complement strand
GGACTTGCTGCTGTGAAGCCTAATGATTCTTGTAAAGCTAAATCATCGACTTTTATAACGATGCCATCAATTTCGTAATTTAAATGTGGCCGTCCAATTGTCCACTCTTCAATGTATTGTAAAACTTCATCGATCGTTGTACATTTTTTCCAATGGGGATTTGTTTTTAAGCCAAGTTGTTGTAAATAATCTAACCGTTCACTTTGAGTGTTTAAATCACCTGTCCACTGACCAACTCCATACACATACATATCTAAATTTCGTTTCGCCGCAATTTTAGGATCAAGTTGTCTTAACGAACCTGCTGCAGCATTGCGCGGATTCGCAAATAGTTGTTCTCCTGTCTTTTCGCGGTGCTCATTTAATGCTAAAAATGATTTTTGCGGCATAAACGCTTCACCACGCACTTCAATCATTTCATTTGTATTTAATTTTAATGGGATGCTTGGAATCGTTCGTAAATTGTCCGTTATATCTTCACCAATCGTTCCATCACCCCGGGTTGCGCCACGGACGAATATACCATTTTCATAAACGAGGGAAATGGCTAAACCATCAATTTTTAATTCACAAACATATGGAACTGTTTCACGCCCTGTTAGCTCTTTTATACGTTGGTCAAAATGACGAATATCACCTTCATTAAACGCATTATTTAAACTTAACATTGGCTGTAAATGTTCTACTTTTTCAAAGTCATCCAGTGGTTCGCCACCGACTCGTTGTGTTGGCGAATGGCTTAAAATATATTCAGGATATTTTTCTTCAAGCTCGCGTAATTTTTGCAATTGACGATCATATGTAGCATCAGGAACAGTCGGTGCATCGAGTACATGGTATTCATAATTGTATTGATTTAATAAATCAACGAGTTCTTCAATTTGCTGATAAATGTGTTCATTATCCATTAAGCTGTCCTCCTATGCTTTTGTAATCGGTGCAAATTTTGCTAGTAATCGTTTGATTCCTGTCGGTGCAGGAAATGCAATATCAAGTTCCATATCATCCCCAGAATGTTGAACATTGACAACAGTGCCGATTCCCCATTTGCTATGTTTTGCTTTATCTCCTGGTGCCCACATAAGCGCTTCTGCACCTTTCGACTTTCGTTTCGTTGCTTGACGTCGGGTGGCTTGACTGACAGTTTGTCCCGGTTTATTATAAGCCCTTCCTGTCAATGGTTGAAAAGGTTGCTGATGTTTTTGTTCGACACCTTCTAGTAAGTGATCGGGAATCTCTTCAATAAAACGACTAATTGTGTTTGATGTTGTTTGGCCATACAATGTGCGCATCTCGGCATGTGTTAAATAAAGTTTTTCTTCCGCACGAGTAATCCCAACATATGCGAGACGACGTTCTTCTTCGAGTTCTTCATCATGATCGATTGAACGACTATGCGGAAAAATACCTTCTTCCATCCCAATTAAAAAAACAACCGGAAACTCTAATCCTTTGGCAGCATGTAAGGTCATTAATGTTATTTTTTTCGCTTGTTCAGAATCAGTCTCATCAACTTCATCAATGTCAGCTATTAAAGCTAAATCCGTTAAAAAAGTTATGAGTGATTGATCGTCTTCGTTCGTTGTTTCAAAGTTTTTTGTAACAGTTTTAAATTCTTCTAAGTTTTCTAAGCGAGTTTGTGCTTCAAGGGTTGCTTCACGCTGTAACATCTCTTCATAACCCGTTCGTTCTAAGACACTTTCAACCATTTCGGTTGCCGATAAAAACTCTTGCTGCTTAGCTAATGATTCGATTAATGATTCAAACTTTATAAGGGCATTCGCCGCCCGTGGTGTAACACCTGTAAAATCTATTTCTTTAATCGTCTCCATAAATGATAAATCATTCATTTGGGCATATTGTCTTAAACGCTCAATTGTCGTTTGACCAATACCTCTTCGGGGCTCGTTGACAATTCTTTCAAAACTTATATCATCATTTGGATTCGTAATTAAGCGTAAATAGGCGATCATATCTTTGATTTCTTTACGCTCATAAAACTTCGTGCCACCAATAATTTGATAAGTCATATTCGCTTTTATAAAAGTATCTTCAATTGCCCGTGATTGGGCATTCGTCCGGTATAAAACAGCAATATCATCTGGTTGATATTTCCCTGAATCAATTAATTGTTTCACTGTATCTGTGACAAATAATGCTTCATGACGCTCAGTAACTCCTCGATAATAATATAAACGATCACCATCAGCTTTGTCTGTCCAAAGTTTCTTCGGTTGATGTGTTGTATTATTTTGAATAACATCATTTGCTGCTTGTAAAATATTTTTTGTTGAACGATAATTTTGCTCAAGTAAAATCGTTTGGGCATCTGGATAATCATTTTCAAATGATAAAATATTACTAATATCCGCTCCCCGCCAACGATAAATTGATTGATCCGAGTCACCAACGACACAAATGTTTTCATAACGTTTGGCAAGCATATTAACTAATTTATATTGTGCATGGTTCGTATCTTGATATTCATCTACATGAATATATTGAAAAAGTCGCTGATAATATTGGAGCACTTCTGGTACACGTTCAAACAAATGGATCGTTTGCATAATTAAATCATCAAAATCTAATGAGTGATTTTTTTGCAGTAATGTTTGATACATTTTATATATTTCAGCGACTTGTTCTTGGTAATAATTATCAGTTGTTTCAGCATATTTTTTTGGTGTGATGAGCTTGTTTTTGGCAGCACTTATTTGATTGATCATCGAATGAGGATTGTATTGTTTCGTGTCTAAATTTAAATCCTTTAAAATTTGTCGGATAATTGTCAATTGGTCGGTTCGATCTAAAATCGTAAATGAGCGATCATAACCGATTCGCTCGCCATCCCGACGTAAAATGCGCACACACATCGCATGAAACGTCATCACCCACATCATGTCACTTGCTGTTCCGATTAGCTCATGAATACGCTCTTTCATTTCCCGAGCAGCTTTATTCGTAAACGTGATCGCTAATATATTTCTTGGCGAAACTTCTTTTTCATTAAGCAAATATGCGATGCGGTGAGTAAGTACACGTGTCTTACCACTGCCCGCCCCAGCCATAATTAGTAAGGGCCCTTCCGTATGAATAGCGGCTGCTTTTTGCTGTTCGTTTAATCCTGTTAACAATTTTTCTCTCGTTAGACTCAACGATTTGGCACCACCTTTTTAAATTGCCTTAACGGCTGTAACAGTTTTTAATGATTCACGAATGTTCGTATATATATGATTTCCAACGACGATTATATCAGCATACTGTTTCATCTCTTTCGCTTCAGCTGCATTTGATATACCGCCACCATAAATTAATTTTGTATTCATTAATTCACCTTTTATTCGTTCGACAAGTTTTGGATCGCCATAAGTTCCACTATATTCCATATAAAAAAACGGGAATTTAAACATCTGCTCAGCCATATAAGCATACGCAATAACATCTTCTTCGGTTGGCATTGTACAAACGGTTTTTTGAAAAGCTTTTGCTTGTTCATTCAAAATACAATACCCTTCAATAAAAAATTCCGTCGTCTCCATCAGATGTTTATATTGTTTAACAGCATCATGATGGATATCCATCATCCATTTTTTATTCGTACTATTCATGACCATCGGGATGAAATAATAATCAAATCCCGGGGTAAGCGCATCGATTGTTGAAACTTCCAAAATACACGGAACAAGATAGCGACGTATACGTGATAATAAATCAAGTACACCTTCTAAAGTAATATCATCTGTCCCCCCAACGATAATGGCATCCGTACCTGATTCACAAATTTGTTCTAAATGTTCATCAGATATTTCCTTGGCGGGGTCAAGCTTAAACATATGTTTCCAATGATCCATCGGCATCATGCGTATAAAAGCCTCCTACATTAATGGTTACCATTCAGTTTATTATAACAAAAAATGAGCAATCATTTGAGTGATTTTGATGTTTTTTAACTCAAAAGATGATTTTATTCAAAAGATAAGAAAAGAGAGCTCGTTTGTTTAAGGGTAATTTGACAAGCTCTCTGTCACTTAAAAATTATTCAGTTCGATCTTCTGTTAACATACGGTCAAAAACAAGTTTATATCCGCCACTCCCATAATTAATGCAACGTCGAACTCGAGAGATCGTTGCTGTTGATGCGTTTGTTTGTGCTTCAATAGCGTTGTATGTTTGTCCTTGTTTAAGCATTTTAGCAACTTGTAATCGTTGACTTAACGCATGTATTTCGTTCATTGTTGCTATATCGTCAAAAAACTGATAGCATTCCTCACGTGTTTGTAATGATAAAATCGCCTCAAACAATTCATCTAATTGTTTGCCACGTAACTTATCAATTTCCACGTTAAGTTCACCCCCTATTTAATTTGCCTGAATATTAACCGAAGCTTCTAAACCAGGATCTGTTGGAACGACATTAATCCATGTTTTGCCAGGGCGAAATCCTACTTTTTCGCCGTCTTTTACCGGGATAATTTGTCCATTGTCATTGACCCAATCGACTTGTTGATATTTCCCTTTTTGGATTAAATACGCATTTCCGCCTGAAGCAAAATCAATTTTTCGCCGTCCTTCTTGATCGATCACTTCATGAGCTGTTTCAACGACAAAAACATTTTCAACACGAACTGGCTCTTCGGTATTTAGTTCCACCGTTTGTTCAGCATCTTCGTACCGTTCATATTGTTCAAGTTGTTCATTATATTTATATTCTACAACGTGACCAGGGTTTTGCCCAATATAACCGATTTCAACATGTTGAGCGGCCTCACCAGATACTTCATCTTCAAGGTCAATAAAAGGTAGGGA
>DATGTA010000054.1:0-4859 GCA_035302085.1 Bacillota bacterium | reverse complement strand
GACCTAGACAATTTTCATTGGATTATCGACTATCTTGGTTATCAAATAGGTGATCTTGTCTTAAAAAGAATGGCTAATCGATTAATTGAATTATGTCCGGAAAATGGTTTTTTAGCAAAGGAGAAGGATGATACATTTATTGTTCTTCTAGCTAATTTCCAAAGTAAAGAATCTGTTCACGAAATGGCAGATGAGATTATACAGGCGATCGCTAAATCTGTAAAAATTGAGCAATATGAATTTCATGTGACAGCGAGTATGGGGATTAGCTTTTATCCAGATAATGGTGATCGTAAACTTATTTTATTAGAAAATGCACATGCAGCTTTATATCATGCGAAAAATCTTGGTAAAAATAACTATCAAGTTTATTCATTTGACCGAGATATTAGTTCACATAAAAAATATGCATTAGAAAAAGATTTGCGGCAAGCGATTGAAAATGAAGAATTTGAAATTTATTACCAGCCACTAGTAAATAGTCAAACAAATGCGATTATCGGCGCCGAAGCATTAATTCGCTGGCATCATAAGGACTGGGGCATTGTGTCACCAAGTGAATTCATACCAATTGCAGAGGAAAAACATTTAATTCATGATATAGGGGATTGGGTCATTCATTCTGTTTGTCAACAGCTACACATTTGGCGAGAACAAGCTAATGATATTTGCCCAATATCAATTAATATTTCACCGATTCGGTTTTTAAAGCCCGGGATTGTCGATACGGTTAAAGAAGCATTAACTTATTATAAAATCCCTGCTAAGTACATTCAGCTAGAAGTGACAGAAGGATCGCTTTTACAAAACAATGAACATGTTTTAGAAACATTGCGTGCATTAAAAGATTTAGGTGTAAAGATTGCCTTAGATGATTTTGGGACGGGCTATTCAACCTTCCAATATTTACAAACATTTGATATAGATGTTTTAAAGATTGATAAATCATTTATCCAAAATATATTTTACGAAGAAAAAAACGAAACAAAGGAAGCGGCGATCGTCTCATCATTTATTCATTTAGCACAAGGTTTAAATATGACAGTTGTTGCAGAAGGTGTTGAAGAATATGAGCAATTGGAATTTTTAAGCCAGAAACAATGTGATATGATCCAAGGTTATATTTATTCAAAGCCCGTTCCCGTTGATGAATTTGAACGACTCGTACAAAGGCGATATTTAAGACCACAGAAACGAAGACGAATCATCAAACCGGAAGAGGAACGCAGAAAGTATTATCGTTTTGCTTTTCCTTTTCATTTACCGGCAAAAATGCATATAACAGAAGTTAATCAACGTAAAGTTAATATCGGTTATGCAACAATTTTAGTTGAAAATTTAAGTTTAGGTGGGATTCGCTTCTTATCGACTTTCCGACTTCCAGTTGTGTCAAATATGAAACTTAAATTTGAATTTGAATTAATGGAAGAACATTTTAACCTTCCAGGATTTTTAGTTTATAGAAATGAAGAAAGAACAGATATATTTTCATACGGTGTGACCTTTCATATGACAGAAGGGGAACGCGATAAATTAGCGGAAATTGTCAATCGAATGGCGATCTTAAGAAAGCTTAATCAAGAAATTCCAAATACTCATTTTATCGAAGAAGATCCACACTTCTATTTACGAAAGCATTTAATGTAGCAAGAACAAGGATATTGTTAGCATTTAGTTAACTAAAATGACGATGGATTCAATAAAATAGGATTTTTCCCTATAGATAAAACAAGCCAAATTAGGCATAATAACATATAAGCACTAAACTACCATATTCTTTAACATATGGTAGTATTTTTTTGACATAAACATAGTCATTAATACCCATTTAAACAAAAAGCATCATATCATAGACCCAAATGAAGGAGTGCACAAAATAGCATGACCACAGAAAGAAACAGAGTTATTACTAAATTATTAAATGGAACATTATCGTCCTTAAATACCGTTGTTCCAATGAATTTTCAAGCGGACAAACCTCAATTAGTCAAACAAGATTTTTGTTTAAATTTTGGGGTGTTAATCGGAATTACTGGTGATTTGATGGGGAAATTGGTCTTATCCGGGAAGCCTAATGTTTTTGGATTAATCGGAAACGCCATGTTCAATATGCCACTTGAAGGTGAAATGCTTCAATCATTTAGTGGTGAATTAGGAAATATGGTTGCAGGTGGGTTATCAACCCATATATCAAATAATGGAATAAATATTAACATTACGGCACCCACAATTTTGCAAGGCGATGTAACATTGTCTGGATTTCAACAAGGGTTAGAAGTTGCGGTCGTTTTTAATCAAGAAAATAAAATGAACACTTTTTTATTGCTTGATTAATTTTTGTTTTGACTGGAAAAAGTTTATGAGCAATCATCCACCATAAACTGGTCATTTTAGACGTTAATATTGTTTCAGTCATATGATCATAAAAGGAGTTTTTCGATGTGAGAAAGTTGTTTCGTAGTATTCGTGTTAAATTAATATTTTGGTTTTTAGTTGTTGCAATTATTCCATTAGTTGTCACAATGGTTATTAGTTACAATCAAAGTTCCAAAGAATTATTGACTAAAGAACGGGAATCTATTTATAGTATAGTAGCCAATAAAGCCCAAGGGATGGATGATTGGCTCAAAAATCGAATGGCAGAAATTCAACTTGCCGCTAAAACTGACATTTTACAATCGACGGACCCGGATCGTATTATGCCATATTTACACCAAATTAAAGATCAATCAGATTTTTACGAAGATGTTGTTTTTGCAAGTGAGGATGGAGTTGCCATTGCAAATACAAACGAGGAAGCGATTGGAGCAAATGTTGGTGAACGTGAATATTTTAAAGCCGGGATGCAAGGTGAATCGACTTATTCTGAAGTTCTTATCTCAAAAGGGACAGGTGAGCGGGCGATTATAATGGCTTCACCAGTCATTGACACGAATGAGCAAAAGGTTGGGGTGATGTTTGCATCGATAAGCTTCGAGGCATTTGTCGATGACCTTTTTCAGGATGAAGATTCCCATTCAGGGATTGGCACAATGCTCGTTGACGAACAAGACCGACTCCAAGTAACGCCAATTGAAGAAAATATTGGGTTAACTGTTGAAGAAGCTGATCTTGGCGAAGCGGTTATTAACATTGTTGCAAAGGGAAAGACCGAGTCGGGAACAGATACATATCATTTACCTACAGGTGAAGAATATTTAATAGCATATTCACCTGTTGAAGAAACTGGCTATGGATTTTATCAATTCATTGCGATGGATCAAGTGTTAGCAAGCGCAAAATCTGTGCAAAAATATATGGTTATTGTAATGGTAGTTGCGAGTGTACTCGTTGTGTTACTGTCCTTTTATATTAGCGGAACGATTGCTAAACCGGTCATGACAGTTACTGAACATGTTAAGCAAGTGGCTAATGGTGATCTAACTCATGAGATGTTAAACATAAAAACACGTGATGAAATTGGTGAACTTGCCAATAATCTTGAAGTTATGACTAATAATTTGCGCCATTTAATTCATCAAGTGTCAACGGCCTCAGAACAAGTTGCCGCTTCATCAGAACAATTAACAGCAAGTGCAGAAGAGGCGAGTGGGGCAACTGAACAAATATCTGCATCAACCCAGCAAATTGCTTCAGGTGCAGAACAACAAGTTGTTAATGCAGATAATGCTGAAGAGGTCATTCATGATGTTTCGCAAAATGTGACTCAAATATCTACACATATTGTAAATGTAACAGATGTTTCGAATGACACAGTAGAAACCGCAACAAATGGAAATGAAGTCATTAATCAATCGATTGCACAAATGCAACAAATTGAAGAAACTACAGATGAAACGGCAAAAGCTGTCAATGAATTAGGTAATAAATCAGCCGAAATAGAAAATATTATTTCAGTCATTACCGATATTGCAGAACAGACAAATTTACTCGCCTTAAATGCAGCAATTGAAGCAGCTCGGGCTGGTGAACATGGACAAGGTTTTGCCGTTGTCGCTGATGAAGTGAGAAAGCTTGCCGAACAATCGGCACAGGCAACAGATCAAATTTATACAATCATACAAGAGGTACAACAAGTTATAAATACTTCGATTGAAGGAATGGAAGAAGGGACTAATGCTGTAAGAGATGGGACCCAATTAACTGAACAAGCCGGTCATGCTTTTAAAATGATTACAAATGCCGTAAGTAATGTTTCAGATCAACTTCAAAATGTATCTAAAACGACTGATCAATTAAGTAGGGATTCTACACAAATGGTTAAATCTATGGAATCTGTTAAATCAATTTCAGAAGACTTTTCAAGTAGTACTCAAGAAGTGGCGGCAGCAGGTGAAGAACAAAATGCATCAATGGAAGAGATTGCTGCAGCCTCGCAAACATTAGCGAAAATGGCTGAAGATCTTCAGAAGTCAATTGGCGCATTTAAGTTATAATTCGTTTATTCATAATTATAAAGTATTGAACGACAAGAAAAATATATGACCTGGTTTATAGTTCTCAACAGAATTCTATTGCGATAGATGTTTTTATACGTCTATCGCAAATTTTTTTGAAAAAATCAAAAAAAGAAACTTAGTTTTATGTTTAAAACTATTGAAGCATATGAAAGGGCGGTTTACATAACATAATAATTTTGAAACAACTAATCAATTGTAAACGGTGCAGCCAAATAATATTTATCAAAATCTCCCGTTTTTCTGAAATCTAAAACGTCCTTAATGATTCGATATTCACCACTGTCGATTTTTTCATAAAGCCATTCCCAATCAACGGTAAGCTCTTCGGTTTCTGAAGGATTCAATTCATATCCAATATCATTAAATCCATAATCATCGATGGCAACAGGTACTTGATAC
>DATGTA010000053.1:0-15295 GCA_035302085.1 Bacillota bacterium | reverse complement strand
CCAAGCTTAATATCTGTTCCTCGCCCAGCCATATTCATAGCGATCATTACTAAACCTTTTTCACCCGCATTTTCAATAATTTCTGCCTCACGGTAATGGTTTTTCGCATTTAAAACATCATGTTTTATACGAGCCCGCTTTAATAATTGCGAAATAACTTCTGATGTTTCAACAGCTACAGTTCCAACGAGTACGGGTTGCCCTTGCTCATGACATGCTTTAATTTGCTCGACGACGGCCTTAAATTTACCTTCAATTGTTTTATATACCATATCTGGCCGGTCATCACGAATAATTGGCTTGTTCGTCGGAATAACGATAACTTCCATATTGTATATATTACGAAATTCTTCTTCTTCGGTTTTAGCTGTTCCGGTCATTCCCGCAAGCTTATTGTACATCCGGAAAAAGTTTTGAAATGTAATTGAAGCAAGTGTCATACTTTCTTTTTGAATTTGTAAACCTTCTTTCGCTTCAATCGCTTGATGTAACCCATCACTGTATCGGCGTCCTTCCATCAGTCGACCGGTAAATTGGTCAACAATAACGACAGCATCATCTTGAACAACGTAATCTTTATCACGAATCATAGCCACATGTGCTTTTAACGCTTGGTTAATGTGATGTGTTAACGATACATTGTTTAAATCAAATAAGTTATCAATACTAAAGTACTTTTCAGCTTTATTAATGCCTTCCTCTGTCAGTTGAACACCTTTTGTTTTCTCATCAAGTGTATAATCTTTTTCTTTCGTTAATGTACTTACAAAAGCATTCGCACGCTCATAGTTAGCTGCTGATTTTTTGGCCGTTCCAGAAATAATTAACGGTGTACGAGCCTCGTCAATTAAAATGGAGTCGACCTCGTCAATGATCGCAAAATGAAGTGGACGTTGGACCATTTGCTCTTTATATAAAACCATATTATCACGCAAATAATCAAATCCATACTCATTATTCGTTCCATAAGTAATATCTGCATCATAGGCAGCTTTTTTCTCTTCTTTATCTAAACCTGTAATATTTAAGCCGACGGATAAGCCTAAAAATTCATAAAGGACCCCCATTTCCTCAGCATCTCGTTCCGCTAAATAGTCGTTTACCGTAATAATATGAACACCTTTTCCCGTAAGCGCATTTAAATAGGCAGGCATTGTTGCAGCGAGAGTTTTTCCTTCACCGGTTCTCATTTCAGCAATGTTACCTTCATGAAGGGCAATCGCACCTAATAATTGAACATAGAATGGACGCATATTTAAAACACGCTTTGAACCTTCTCGTACAACTGCATATGCTTCAACTAATAAATCATCTAAAGATTCACCGTTTTCATAGCGTTCCTTAAATTCTTCTGTTTTTTGTTGCAAATCAGCATCAGACAACTGCTCATACTCAGTTTCTAATGCTTCAATTTCATCAGCAATTTTTTCGATTTGCTTTAATTTTCTTTGGTTACCATCACCAAAAATACGTTTGACAAACCCTAACATTTATTTAACGCACCTCGATTTATTTTAAAAATATCATTTACACATTATACACTTTTATCATAACACTTAATCGATGTTTATGACAACTGAGCGTTATTTCACACTCAGAAAATTTATTCATTGAATAAAAAATTGACATGAATTTTCCAAAAAAATAAAGAGTAGTTAAGAGAGGGGAACTACTCTTTACCCTAGAAAATTTGAGGTCTAGGTGGGGATCATTAAAAGTATTGAGGAAGACAGATTTCAAATTTAATCATAATAAGTTTGTTTATGAGACATCTCCTTCTTCAAGTCAGCGACCATTTGAATAAGCCGTGAAACGATCACTTCATTTTGTTTCACACGGTCCACTAACTTTTCAAGATTTGAACATCTACATGTTGGCAATCGCCTCTCCCCCTTTGTTATGGCAAACTTATTTTATGTAATTATATTTTTACCACATTTTTTATTGTTTGACGAATGGATATAAACAGTTTTTAGTTTGTTTTTCGACAAATATTTCACCATTAAACCGTCTAAAATTGTTATATAGTATGTTTAACTATTATTAAATATTGAAAACTGTCATATTAAAACACCTTTTTAGGTAAAGTTTCGACAGTATTCGACACGAATTTTTAAATAAAAAAAGACTATTATTTAAGTAGACATCCAAAATGTCCACTTAAATAATAGTCTTAGAAATAATTATTTGTCATATGTTGCAAATGGTTATTAATTATCAGGCTCAATTAAACCGTATTTACCATCTTTACGGCGATAAACAACATTTGTGTCACCAGATACTGCATTCGTAAATACGAAAAATGAATGATCTAACAAATCCATTTGCAAAACAGCTTCTTCAGAGTCCATTGGTTTTAAATTAAATCTTTTTGTCCGGACGATCTCAATTTCATCTGACTCAGCTGCTTTTTGATTAACAGCTTCTTTTTCCATTTCTGCAAAAATATGTTTTGGGGATCCTTTTTGGCGTAATTTTCGATTCACTTTCGTTTTGTGCTTGCGAATTTGTCGCTCCAATTTGTCGACAACTAAATCAATAGCCGCGTATAAATCAGCATGGCTTTCTTCAGCCCTTAACAATAAATCTTGCATAGGTATCGTTACTTCGATTCGTTGGTCATTATTATAGACACTTAACCTGACATTGACATCGGACGTTACTGGTGTATCAAAGTATCGCTCCAGTTTACCAACTTTTTTCATGACATAATCGCGAATAGCGTCCGTGACTTCTACGTTATTTCCTCGAATGTTAAAATTCATATAAGTGTCCTCCTTTTTTCCTTGTTCATCTATTATACTAGATTATCACATATATTGCCTGTTAAAACTATAATTTTTGAAGGACAAGTAATTAGTCACTTTCTTTGGTCTAAAAACATGCCATCGATTGTTCGTACATTTTCGTATGGATTAACATATGACGTTGTTGATTGTTTACTTTTTCTCATATGTTTAATTTCGTTACGAATACTTTGTTGCATGTGCAACATCTTTTGTGAGATCTCTTCATCCATTTGAACGATTTGTTGACCTATCGTTACCTCATTTTCAGTATATGGTGGCTGTATATTTTTTATACACTTCTCCCGTCGGTCAATTAAATCATTAATATCGTTAATTAATGATTCTCGATTTTTATTTAACGGCTTTTGGATGACTAAGTTAAGCAGTTCTTCCGTTAAATCATATAATTTTTCGATATGACGAGTCATACGTGTCTCTCTTGGGCGACTTTTTGTTGGCGAGTCTTTTTAATCACTTCGACCCAAGTATCGCGCAACTCTGCCACATATTCTAATGCTTCATTAAGCTTCTCTAAATCATTATGAATGTTTACTTGCGTTAATAAATAATAAATATATTCATAGAGTGGAAATAATTGTTTAGAAATTTCGATCTCTTGATCAAGTGTCACCATTAATTCTTGAATAATTTTTTGCGCTTTTTGCAACTGCTCATTTTTTTTAGCAAAGTTTTTTTGTTGTATTGACTTTTCGGCTTGCTTAATAAATTTTATACAACCATTATAGAGCATTAACGTTAATTCGCCACCTGAGGCTGTATTAACGGCATTTTCTTGATAAGCTTGATAAGCTTGATTCATCGTCATTCATTAACACTCCTTCGAAGAACTCTTACATTCCGTCATTAAATTGGGAAAATAAGTATGAAGATTGTTCATTCATTCGTTGAATCGCTTTTTCCATTTGCGTAAATTGATTCCAATAACGTTCTTCAACTTTCATTAAACGTTCTTGAAATGAATCAATTCGTTGATCTAAATCTTTCATCCGTTTTCCTAAAGCATAGTTGTCAAGTGTTGATGTTGCCCGTCCCGCATGGTCATTGATTCGTCCGATCGTTTCATCGACTGCATTGTCAAGGCGATAAATAAGGCCGCGGTCGCCATCTTCATTATTAGCAAACAATTTTTGTACATCTTCTGGGCGCTCACGAAGGGCGGCTTTCAGTTTATCTTCATCGATGATAATTTTCCCGCCATCCATGTAATCAATCGACGTATTTAGACCGATTTCTGTCATTGATTTAAATGCCCCATCATTATTAACGGGTTCATACCAGCCGCGGCGCATATTTGTCATCGCATCAACAATAACACGTTCACCTCTAAGTATACCGCTTTTCGCACGTTCTTCCCATTTTTCGATTTCATCTTCAGACATTTCATCACGTTGTTCTTGAGTTAACGGCGGGTAATCTCGATATTTTTCTTCTTGTTGTGTCCCATTCAGTTTGTCGATAATATCATTATACTTCTCAACAAAATTAGAGATTTGTTCAAACGCATGGTCAACATCATTCGTCACCGACAATGTCGCATGCCCGTCTGTTGTATCATGAAACTCTAAATTTAAATTATTAATTGTATAGGAGTTATCTCTCGACTCAAGATCAAGTCCATAATTGTATGTAAATTTAGCATTCCGACCACCGATTTCACCGGGACCATTACTATCTTCTGCTGCTTTTCCAGCTGTTAAATGGAGAACATCCGTAAAAAATGATTCCTCATCAAAGCCTATTTCCGCCCCACCGTAATTATTTTCTGACGTATTATACTGACCAGTTCGGGTTGTTTCTAAAATAATCCGTGTTGCATCTGGGTCATCACCGACATCAGCAAAGGCACGAACTGGGCTATCATCATTAGTGATTTTTGCTAATACGGATCCAATTGTGTCATCTTCATCGATGGAAATTGTATGATCAACTTTTTTACCATTTTCATCAAATGTGTAATATTTAATTTCATGACCATATGTATCTGTATCTATCTTTTCGTCCAGATTAACCTTTGCTTCACCGATATTCATCGCGGTTGTCGCTAATTGATCAACTTGAATATGATAATTTCCATCGCTCGTTTGTGAGCCACCTGTTGCTGTCACAGCGTTCGCCTGTGTTGATTGAACATTTTTTGTCTGATACGTTCGACTTAATTTCATATCAAAGATCATTCGATCGAGTTCTGATAAACCTAAATTTATATCACGAAAAGCATCTTGTTTCCATGTGAGCATTGTACGGTCTTGTTCCATACGGCGTAATGGAATACGCTCCGCATCCATTAGTTTATTGACCATACCTTCAATATCCATTCCTGTTGCTAAACCACCTACACGCATAACCATTTCATATCACTCCTTCTATGGATGTTGCTCACTATATTCTTTCGTCAATTAAAAGTCCCATATATTCAATCATCGATGCATACATATCCAACATTTTTTTCGGTGGAATTTCTTTGATAACTTCTTTTGTTGAAGAATTCACGATCGTTACATAATAATCATTGAGATCTTCATGGTATTCAAATTTTAAATTTGTTTTAACCGGTTCAAGAAATTCATTTAATTGTGTTGTAATCTCTTTAACACTATTTTTATTTAATAAATTCTCATCAGTTGTTGGGACATTTTTAGCCAATTCTTTTTCTTGTCGTTCATTTTGCGTATCTTGTGATCGGCTACCTGACTGCATTGTAGGCAATTCTGCAGAAATTTTCCCTATATGCATAGCCATTCATCTCCTCAAAATATTCTCTTGTCTGTTATATCGGTATAATTGCTTGGATGTTTAATTTTTTGATTAATTTTAAATTAAGATGAAGTCGATTGTTAGCAATCATAGTGTTTGAATCACTAATAACGAATCCAAACGTAAATTTAACGATCTTGGAGTAATTCTAGCAAGTGTGTTGGCGTATTCGCTGCCTCACTATTTTGCTGTTGAATCGCTAAATAGATTTCTTTACGATGGATTTCAACAGACATTGGGGCATCTATACCTATTTTTATTTGATCCCCTTCAACCGCTAATACTTTTACCTCAATTTCATCACCAATTTGAATGGATTCATGGATTCGACGTGTTAACACGAGCATGTTTAATCGCCCCCCGATTGTTTCGTATCTTTATTGACAAGTGGAGCTTTTGTTGGATATGTGTCATCATTTAAAATATATTGTTTACCACGTTTTGTTTTCACATTGATAATAATTGGTGCTTTTAAATTAATCGTACTTTGCTCAAAGGGAGATGTTAAGGTGACAATCGTTAATATAAATAAATCTTGTTCAGAGGTAATTGCCAGTTGATCGATTGTCGGCTGATCCAAACGAAATTCGTAATCATGATAAATTTGATATGGGTTCGTTACAACAAATGCTAATTCTGGTGTTTGAATGGATTGGAGCGTTTGAAATGATTCAGGTGCTGCCTCAGGTATTGGTAAAAGGATAAATTGTTTTTCATTTTTAAAACCTGGTAACCCATTCGCAAATGTCACTATTTTTTTCGGGTCAATCGTTATTTCCCCTAAGTATTTTGTTTGTATGTTCAATGAATAACCCTACCCTTTCATTTAGACTGTCGCTTGGAAATGATTAACAAAATCGATGTCTAATGATGCATCCTGTTTCATATATATGTCTATGACACTCGGTTCGAAATCAATCACTGGTTTATTCGGGCTTGCCTGGATGATAGGTGCTTCTGTTTGAACATCGAGCTGAACATCAGCAGGCACATAATTAATGTTAACCGATAGTGGTGAAGGAATATATTTTAAAGAAATTGATTTTTGTTGTCGAGAACCATTTTCATGAGCTTGATGAATGATCGGGTCGTTTTGGTTTTCAATTTTCATTAACTCATCACCTTGACTCGCTCGTCGGGCGGTTCCTTCGGTGGCAGCTTGTTGTCCTCTTGCAGCTTGTTTTTCAATTAAACGCCATGTTGTCATTAAGTTCGCTTCTGCAAATGCCTGTGATTGATCAATGGTTAATTCGCCTAAAGGTGATTTGATCCCCATTTTTGCGGCTGGCTGTTTAATCGTTACATCAGCTTTTGGTTGTTGGATATTTAACGATGCGAATTGTTGATTCATACCGATTTTAGCAAACTGGGAATGTATACGAATTTGTGGGACTTGCATAGCGTTCACTCCTTACAAAAAAATAAATCCCTGTGTGCCTGCAGTTCAGGCAGACAGGGACAAATCAGCGTAAAAAGTCAATTAATGATGGTTGGATAATTCTTGAACCAGCAGCTAATGCCGCCCGGTGCAATGTTTCCTGGGTAATTAAATCTGTGATGGCTTCTTCAAAATGAACATTTTCATTATTCGCCATCATTTCCTTTGCAATAACTTCTTGTTCATTGAGACGGTTTTCAATAAGATCTAATCGATTCATGCGCGCTCCTAATGCTGCCCGTGAGTCAAGAATTGCTGAGAGATTTTGATCAAGGTTTTCAATAGATTCATCAAAACCTGCAAAGTTTTCTTCATCAAAATCTTCTGAGCTAGGTTCTTCTAGGGCCTCAATAAACTTGTTAATTTTACCAAAAAAACCATTCTCACTATTATCACCAAATAAATCTTTCGCTGAAACATTTGCTTGTATTTTAGAACCTTTAAACACTTCTATTTCAACGGGATCACCATTAATATTAATGTTAATTTCACCATCTTCAACCGTTATCGGTGCTTCTGATGTGTTTTTACCATTAAAAATATATTTGCCACTTACTTTTGTATTGGCAATGTCAATTAAGTGGTCTCTTAGTTGAACGACTTCTTCTTTAATACTCATTAACTCACCTTTATCATACGTCGAGTTACTCGCCTGTATAGAGAGTTCATGTAGACGATGCATCGTTTGAGTTGCTTTATCTAAGGCGGCATCAGAATTATCCATCCATGTCCTTACTTCACCTGCATTACGTTTAAATTGGCCAACTTCGGAAACTTCCGTACGATAAGCGATCCCTTTCATCGCCACAACTGGGTCATCTGATGGATAGTTAATTTTTCTTCCGGTATACAATTGTTCTAAGTATGTATCTAATTTTTGTTGACTACTCATTAAATGGCGTAACATATTATTAGATAACATTGATTGCGTAATTCTCATTTATTTCGCTTACCTCCCTACTAAACCCATACCATTGATAATTCGATCAATCATTTCGTCAATGACTGTCATATTTCTTGCTGCAGCATTGTAGGCATGTTGAAATTTAATCATATTTGACATTTCTTCATCAAGTGACACCGCACTGACAGACATGCGTTGTTCATCAACTTGTGAACGTAAAATGGTCGTATTATCTTTCATTCGATTTGCCTCCTGGGCATGAATCCCGAGAGTACTAATCATTGATTGTAAATATTCCCTTGGTGAGCGATTGTCTAATCCTACATCCGTGTCATCCTCATTAGGTATAGGGGCATCAAACATATCCGCCAATCGTAAGGCATTATCACCATTACCTGCATAACGATCTTCCTCAGAACCACTTTCTAAATAACCTGCTGCAATAAATGATGGATCATCTATAATTTCTTGAAGAACAGTAACATTTTTCGCAGCACCTTCTAATTCAGTAAGTTCCTCAAAAAAGTTTCTCCCCGATTCACGGTTCAAATCATATCCTTCTTGGTGAATTTCATTAAACGTTTGCGTAAATGTAAAAGCTAATTGATCAAGTTTATCGATCATTTCCGGATAATCGCCATAAACACTATCATCTTCAGCTTGATAACCAAATGAACTGATTAAACTAATGAGGGATCCTTGCGTTTGCTCAATGAGATGATACGCATCAATTGCATCTGCATCTGAGTCAGGATGGAAAACGATTGTTTCAATAGCCCCCTCACCTTGGTCTGGTTGTATGTCAATAAATGTATAATCATCGGCATAGTTAACATCTTCTTCAAGGAGCATAATTGGATCTTCAAATGATTGACCTCGCTGATCAACGAGTTCAATCGAAACAATTCCATCCGCAATATCTAATGCTCCACCCTCGCTTCTATGATATTCAACATTGATATTAATTAACTCTGAAAGTTCATCAATTAAACGATCACGATCATCATATAAGTCATTCGCTAAATAACCGTGGGGTTCAATCGTCTTGACCTGTTCATTAATGCGATTAATTTGTCTTAATAGTGAATTTATTTTATCTTCGCCACTACCAATTTCTGCACGTAAATCGTTTTGAATATCTTCCAATGATTTCGCTAAATGATTAAATGTGTCTGTCACTGATTTTGCGCGTTCAGCAACGACCGAACGTGCACCAGGTTTATCAGGATGAACGGCTAAATCATTGAGAGATTCCCAAAATAAATCCATTGTTTTTGACAAACCACTATCAGAAGGCTCGTTTAATAACCGCTCCATGCGACTCAGTGAATGTGATGTCGTTTCCCAATGGTTCATCCGGCTATTTTCTGAGCGAAATTGGGCATCTAAAAATTTATTGCGAATTCTTTGAATCGATGACACTTCAACACCTGTTCCGAGTTGGCCCGGTATTTCTGGTCGATTAACGGCTGGTACTGGATAAGGGCGCATCGTTCCAAAATTTACCCGTTGCCTTGTATAGCCTTTTGTATTCGCATTCGCTATATTGTGCCCGGTTGTATAAAGAGCTGATTGTTGAGCAAAAAGTGTTTGTTTGGCCATTTCTAGTCCGTGAAAAGTACTCATCATCTCTCTCCTTTAAAAATTAAGCTTTTGAATCAAACATCGAGCGATCATTATATCGTTTTTGATCGTTTTTTGTTTGTTGACGGTCATAATTTAAAGATTGTAATGTCGGTTTTAACATATTGAGCGATGTTTGGATAAAGTGCATCGATTGTTGAATAAGAGCTGCATTTAACTGTTCCAAATCTCGCAACCGGGTAATCTCTTTTGTTAAATCAATCGTTGCCACTTCTAAACGTCGCTTCTCATTTTCATCGGTTAATAAATTAAGGATTTTCGTGATTGTTCGTTCTTGTTCAGTAGGTTGATTATTTTCAAACCATTGCTCAACAATACGTTCTCGATTATTTTCAACTTGTTCAAGTTTACGGATATAAGTCTGTTCTTCACTGAGAATGTCTTGTAATTTTTCTGATGAACCCTTTTTTAAAGCTTCTGTTTTTTGTTGTGAAACATTACATAATTGCTTATGAACGTTCGTTAACTCCTTAAGTGATTGTAAAATAGATTCAACGGACAACTCATTGTCCCCCTTTATCACTTTTTAGTGAAAAAATCGATAATTTTTTGTGATGTACTTGTTATATTGACTTTATATTCACCTGAGGACACCTGTTGTTTAAGCGTCTCAATATATTTATCACGATTTTCTTTTAGTTGGTCATTTTTTTGTAAATTTTTTGCTGTTTCGGAAATTTCCAAGTGATCTTTTGTTTGTTTTTGTTCAGTTTGTTTTAGTTTTTGTTGTTGATCATAGTACGGATTTATATTCGAACGGTTTGTGCCATATATTTTCATTTTTACTCACCTCTAAAACTTATCTATTACTAATATCGTCAATTTATAAATATTATGAAGTGATTTAAATTATTTTTCCCGTTTATCAATCGTATAGTACGTATCGATTCGGTTGCGATCCCGATGCGAAACTTGCTGTTGACGTTTATCGATTGTCTTTTGCCGTTCGAATTCTTTCAACAACGATTCAGAACAATTCGCACATAACTTCCCACTAACAATTGGAACGCCACAATTTTCGCACGGATAACTTAATTTAGGAAACTGTGATGTTCGCAAACGATTTTCTCGAATAAATTTTATTATTAACTCTTCATCTACTTCTGTCGCTGTAACAATTTCTTGTAGGGTTGCTTCCCGATTTTCACGCTTTGATAAAAATTTATAAACTTTATCAAATGCTTCTTCTTCTGCACGGTAACAATCTTGACAAATATTACGAACAGTTTTTACAAAAACTTGATTACAACGTACACAGTTAGCTAATTCAGCCATAAGCATCCCCTCGCTTCCTATTATCCTTTAGTATACCATAAAATTAGTTAACCTCTGACTAATGTGAACGAATAAACGTCCTGGCAACCGTTCGCCCGTAGAACCATCGCCGCATGGCGCAATGTCATTCCTGTCGTATAAATATCATCGACTAAAATGACCGGTTTTTTTAATCGTTGTTGAACGATAAACGGGTTTTTCGATGCTAAACGTTCAGAGCGTGTTTTTTTCGCTTGTTTTTCACTATGTTTGCGATGGAGTAAGTTTGTTGCAACGTTTTTTTGTTCACGGAGCAAAGTTGTTAAGGCTTCTGCCTGATTAAAACGGCGCTCCCGCAATCGTTCTTTACTAAGTGGGATTGGTACAATTAATGCGTCTTTAGCAATCGTTTTAAAATGTTTTTGAAAATAATTTTGATAGTGATGCCGAAATAACTGTACAAGCACATAATCACCACGATATTTCCAGCGGGCAATGATTTCTTTCATAAACTGATTGTAAGCAAAAATAGCGACATTTTTCTTTAATGGATCTTTTTTTAAGTAGCTTGTCCACCATTGACAGTCATGACATAACTTCATTTCTGTTTGCCTGCCACAACTTCGACATGTCGGTCCATTGATTAATAAAAGATTTTTTTCACAGATTGAACAAATTTTTTTTCGTTCGTTAGGAAAAAAGATATTGCCCCAATGAATCGTTTCATTAATTTCTCGATCACACCATAAACAATTCATTGAAATCCCGCCCGTTGATTCATTTGTTGGATCGATTTAACGGCTCTTACCATCGCCTTTGTTTTTCCATCATGGATAAACAACACTTCCCCAGTTGGATCGGCAGGATGTCGTCCGGCTCGCCCAGCAATTTGTACAAGGGCAGCTGTATCAAACACTTCATGTCCCGCATCAAGCACAACAACATCTACTGATGGAAAAGTGACACCACGCTCAAGAATAGTTGTCGTCATTAATATGTGAATCTCCTGTTGCCGAAACAAATTTATTTTTTTAGCACGTTCTTCATCTTCCGCGTGGACAAATTGAACAACTTGTTTAAATGATGCAAAATAATTTTGTGTATGTTTGACAAGTTGCTCTGCCAACTTAATCGTTGGAATGAAAATAAGGAGTTGTCGTTGCCATTGTTTTTGTTGCCTTTTAGTAAACCAATGAACAAATGACTTCGGTAATTGATTGTTTTTTAATCGATTGTTTAAGTGAAAACTATTTTTTAAGACAGGTATTGGAAGTGGATGATTGTGGAAGCGTCGGGGAATGAAAATATGACTAAGTGTGTTATTTCTTATTCTTTTTTGATCAGTTTCTCTTGGAGTGGCTGTTAGATAAATCGTTGTTCCAGAACGTTTTGTCGCTCGTTTAGCTGCAAAAGGTAAGGAAGAATCAGCATGGTAAGGGAATGCATCAATTTCATCAACGATCAGTACATCAAAGGCATGTTTAAAACGAAGCAGTTGGTGAGTTGTTGCCAAAATAAATTGAGCGCTTCCTGCTTTATCTTTACTTCCACCATAGAGTGCCTCAATTGGTATATGGGGAAACGCTTGTTGTAAACGTGGATGTAATTCTCGTACGACATCAACACGTGGTGTCGCTAGACAAATTCTTAATCCTGTTTTTAAGCTGTGAGTAATTCCTGGAAAAAGCATTTCTGTCTTACCAGAGCCAGTGACCGCCCAAAGTAATAACTCATGGTCCCGGTTGCTAATCGCTTGCACAATTCGTTTGGCAGCCATTGCTTGATCACTTGTTAGTTCACCACTCCAATGACATGGATTACGGTGCTTCGGCCAAATCGGTTCTTTACCTGTCCATTCATAGAGAGGTTCACAAGCTAACACGCGGCCCATTTGCAGGCAATGACGGCAATAAAGGTGGACGTTTTGACACGTTGCACAAGGAATTTTTCCAAATAGAGAAGGTTTTTTATTGTGGCAACGTTGACAAACAAAATGATAACGTTGCTTGATGATCGAAGGAATTTGCGAAAGTAATTTTGCGGAGTGTAAATCATGAATCGCCTCTTCAGCTAACTTAAGTTCATCATACAGTAAAAGTTTACCAGATAATCGACGGATCATCTCTGAACAAATCATTTGTTCATTATTTGTTGGCATTAATCCCATCCTTTCAAAAGGTTTAAAAGTTATTCATTATTTTATGACAAATAGAAAAAGAAGACAAGCTCTTATGATTGTCTTGTCCTCATCTGTTTTATGTCTTCGTGTACCAAGCGATTCCAACCGCCCCTTCCCCTAGGTGTGTGCCAATGACAGGACCAAAATAACTTACCATCGTTTCAATATCTGGATATTTTTGTGAAAACTGTTCTTGCAATTGGATGGCAGATGTTTGATCATTTGCGTGAATGAACATCACACGGGTAACTCCTTTGGTTTTAACATCTTCCTCCAACATACTGTTAATTCGTTGAAGAGCTTTTTTACGTGTACGAATTTTTTCAAACGGTTTGATTTCACCATCAACAAAATGTAAAATAGGTTTAATTTTTAATAAACTGCCAACTAATGCTTGGGCGCCTGATAATCGACCCCCACGCTGTAAGTGACTAAGGTCATCAACCATGAAATAGGCTCGTGATGATCGTTTTAATTCATCGAGACGGGAAATAATTTCAGTCGATGATTTATTTTGTTTTGCCATTATGGCTGCTTCAATCGCAAGTATACCTTGGGGCATCGTACTTATTTCCGAATCGTACGCATGGACCTCAAGATCTTCAACCATTTTTCCTGCGCTAACAGCTGCCTGAAAGGTGCCACTAATCTTTCTCGATAAATGAATTGAAATGACGGCATCATAACCCTCGTTCACTAATTTTTTAAATATTTTCTCAAATTCACCGATCGCTGGTTGGGTAGTTGTTGGCAAGCTTTCATTGTTACGTACTTTTTGATAAAATTGTTCAGTTGATAAATCAAGCTCTTCTTGAAAAACATCGTATCCAAACACAACACTTAAAGGTATCATATAAATGTTATGTTTTTTACGAAGTTCTGGCGATAGATAAGCTGTACTATCTGTTAAAACAGCAATTTTCATCGACATCTTCTCCCTTTGGCATCCTTATAAGTAAATGTGAGGCTTTAGCCTTTATCTTACAATAATTTTATAGTAAATGCATCGTTTATTTTAGCAATCGCTCATATAATATAAAATGATCATTATAACGTGATCAAATGTTTATGACCCATTAGCCACAAATAGATAACCGCTTCGAACATTTTCAAGTCACACAACGATACAAAAGCTTATATTTTGCACATTAATTATAATACTTCTACCCAACCGTTACGAATGGCTTTCACGACAGCTTGTGTTCGGTCATTAACTTTCATTTTTTGCAAAATATTACTCACATGATTTTTCACTGTTTTTTCACTAATATATAATGCTTTAGAAATCGCTCGATTACTATTACCTTCAGCCATTAACTGCAACACTTGACATTCACGTTTTGTTAAAATATGTAACGGTTTTTCATATTGAATCCGTTGTTCAGAAGAAAATGAATCTTTTTCTTTGGATAATCGACGGAATTCTTGGACTAAATTATGTGTTACTTTAGGGTGTAAGTATGAGCCGCCATCATGAACAACTTTAATCGCTTCGATTAAGGAATCTGAATCCATTTCTTTCAATAAATAGCCTCGAGCACCTGTTTTTAGTGCATGTGTGACATAACTTTCATCATCATGAATTGATAAAATAATAACAAACACATTCGGATACTGTTTGATCAGTTCAGCAGTAGCTTCGACACCATTCATCTCCGGCATATTAATATCCATTAATACGATATCAGGTTCATATTCTTCAACAAGTGTAAGGACATCTGAGCCATCATCACCTTCAGCAACCACTCGAAAATCTGATTCAAAATCTAATATTTTTTTAATCCCTTCACGAAACAGCTTATGATCATCAATTAACACAAGATTAATAACTTCACTCATTTGAATATAGCCTCCAATATTTTTCTTCTAAAAATAAATGATTGCTCGTCTTGATGTATGAAAACAATAATAGCTTGCCAAGTGATAGTTAAATACTTTACGATATTATAACAAAATTTAATAACAAATGTTTTTACTAGTTTAGTCAAGGCTGATCAGTATGGAATAGGTCTTTAGTCATTTTCAAATGTAATATCAGGAATATTGACGAATATTTTTGTGCCTTTACCTATTTGTGTATCAATTTTGAACGTTCCATTGATCATTTCTACCCGCTCTCTCATACCGATTAATCCAAATGAATCATCTTTAATTATTTTAGGATCAAATCCTTGACCATTATCTTGAATAACTAAAGTGACTGTTGATTCAAAAATCTCTATTTTCACTTTAATTTCTGTTGCTTCAGCATGTGTGACAGCATTTTGTAATGCTTCTTGTATTAAACGAAAAAGAGCAATTTCATAGTTTTT
>DATGTA010000052.1:0-10569 GCA_035302085.1 Bacillota bacterium | reverse complement strand
ATTTCATTTGAACCACCGAGTGGAATGACGTAAGGTTTTCTTCCTTCATCACGAAGTTGCATCGCTAAGCGGTTCATTTCTTCCAATGGATTTGCTTCAGGTGGAACAACCGTAATATTTTCTGCTCCTAACAATTCATATAAAAAATTATTACCACTTGCTCGTTGATCATATGTCCCCGACTGTTTTTCTTGTAATACGAGTTGGCAGTGCAAACCTTCCTTAATCGCAGCAGATAATGTTAATCGACAATGATTCGACTGAATCGCTCCTGTCGTAATAACTGTATCTGCCCCATGTTTAATCGCATCAGCCATTAAAAATTCTAGTTTTCGTGTTTTATTACCACCAGCCGTTAAGCCTAATAAATCATCACGTTTCATATAAATTGTCGGGCCACCAAGCTTTTCAGTTAAATGTTCGAGCTTTTCAAGCGGTGTTTGCCGATTCGTATAACGACGTCTTGGTATTTGCGCTAATAACATATTTCTTCCCCCAAATAATCATTATTTTGGTCGATTGTTTAAAAAGTTTTGATAGGCAAATCCTTTCACTTCTTCTTCTGAATAATGTTTTAACAATTCATTGACAAGGTTCTGATGATGGCCAGCATGTTTTAAGTTTTTAAGATAGCCATTGATTCCGTCAAAATCAGAACCGAAGCCGATGTGATTCACACCGCCTAATTCACATAAATGATCGATATGTTTGATAAGATCACTTATTGTACCCCCATCGCTTTTTCCATTGACAAACTGTGAATAATACACAACATGAATGAGGCCACCTTTGTCAATGATTGCTTTTACTTGATCATCGTATAAGTTTCGGCCATGATCATGAATCGCTCGAGCATTGGCATGACTTGCCATGACATAATCAGCTTCATCCATAATATCCCAAAATGTTTGCAATGAGGCATGTGCTACATCTGTAAATACTTTATGTTCATTATTTAACCGAACAACCTCACGTCCAAGATCAGTTAATCCGCCCCCACGTGATTCGCCAACTCCATCCGCACATAAATTGGCATTGTTCCATGTCATGCCGAGTGACATCACACCTAAGCGGTACAATTGGCGCAATTTCATTAAATCATTGCCGAACGCATCTGCCCCTTCTAATGTTAAAACAGCACCGATTTCGCCTTCTTCTAATTCATCTAATTGTTCCCACTTCGTAATATGTTTCATTTGTGGATTTTTCCCTAAAATTTCCGTATAAAACAGATCGACTTGTTCTAACGCTTGTTGCCATTTTATATTATCGGGAACATCTGGATAAATAAAAATAGCGAAAAACTGAGCCATTACCTTTCCTTCTTTTAAACGAACAACATTTGTTTCTAATTCATCCGCATCATAAAATGATATCGGTTCAACCCCGTATGGTTGTCCATTTTTAGCAAGTTGTAATTTCAATAAAGCATCACAATGTGTATCAATGACTTTCATTAGTCAATCCCCCTAGAATTAGTTTTATATTCCTGTAGTTTATCGATCGTGTCATTTTTCGGAATATTAACATGTATTATAACATTTTTAATGATAAATGATTAACATTTCGCCGAGTTAGCTGACTCATTATTTTGTATGAAACAAATTTATTAACAGAGAATGTACGCTTTCTATCCTTGTTCATGAAGTGGATGTGCCCCTTCCCAAACGACTTGGCGATAATGTGCCTCATCAGTATCACCTTCTGTATTAATGAGTAAAACTCTCGAAGTCTCATCGAGTGATAAATATTCTCTTAAGGGGGCTTGTTGTTGATCCGTTAATAAATGGTAGACGGCCCCTAACGTCGCTGCACCTGATTCACCCGAAATAATTCGTGGATCATCGGGTAATGGATGACCTAACAGACGCATACCTAACGCTGCTAACCGATCATTAGCAGAAATTCCACCAATAGTGATCGATTTTAAAATATCCCATGCTTTTGGGTTCGGTTTTCCGCAAGAAAGGCCTGCCATAATCGTTTGTAAATCACCATCGACTATTTCATAGGTTTCATTCGCTTGGAAAAATGATTGATAAAAACAATTGGCACCATCTGGCTCAACTAAAACAATTTTTGGTGGGTGATCTATGTAATAATTTGTCATAAAAGCAGCAATTCCCGCCGCATATGACCCAACACCAACTTGTAAAAATAGATGAGTTGGTTTCACCGCATCTATTTTTGCTAATTGTTCAACGATTTCTAACCCTAAACTTGAATAACCTTGCATAACCCAGTTAGGTATTTCTTCATAATTTTCCCAAGACGTATCTTGCAAAACGATCCAACCATTTTCTTCTGCAGTTTCTGCGGCAAGTCGAACAGCCGTATCATAATTGCCATCAATTACTTTCACGGTTGCCCCTTCACGTTCAATCGCCTCGATACGTTCAGATGAAGCACCTTTAGGCATATAAACGACCGCCTTTTGGCCAAGTTCACGGGCAGCCCAAGCAACCCCTCGACCATGATTACCATCTGTTGCCGTAATAAATGTAATATGACCAATTGTTTGTTTCACATCGGATGCCTTTAAATCAGCAAATGACAGTGTTGCAATATCTTTATTAAGCTTTTTCGCTAAATATTGTCCGATCGCATAAATGCCTCCTAATACTTTAAAAGCATTTAATCCAAACCGATATGATTCATCTTTAACAAAAATATCGCCAACCCCTAGATGATCTGCTAAATGTTTTAATCGGCGAAGGGGTGTTTCTTTAAAGTTTGGATGAGTCTGCTGAAATCGTTGGATCGCTAAGACGGCTTCTTTTGAAAAGTCACTCGCATATTGTTTAAAATCTTCCATATTTTTTAACTGATTACGTGCAAATTGAATGTTTGCGCTTGCAAATTGATCCATTAAAATCCCCCTTAACAGTATTTTTTACATAATTCCATGATACATGAAGTTTCTGAAATCGTGAAGTAAAGCTTTATAATGATGATCGTGCCATTAACAACCATAAATTTAAGTAAGCAAAAAACTGCCAGTTAAATGACTAGCAGTTTTGACATGAACTATCATTTTTTAAGCTTCTTGGAGAACTTTTTGGTGCATGGTGCCATGTTTCGCATAATGCAAATGCCAAGAAAATGCTTTGCTTAAGTCATGTGGTGTATGACCACCTTGTTGTAAAGCTGCTTCATAATAATCTTTCATTTGTGTTTGATAAGACGGATGAACACAGTTTGTGATAATTTTCTCAGCTCTCTCAACCGGTGCTAATCCACGTAAGTCAGCATACCCTTGTTCAGTGACGATCACATCAACATCATGTTCTGTATGATCAACATGCGAGACAAAAGGTACAACACTTGAAATATCGCCATCTTTTGCAATTGATTTCGTCACAAAAATCGCTAACCGGGCATTGCGTGCAAAATCACCTGATCCACCAATGCCATTCATCATTTTTGTCCCTGAGACATGTGTTGAATTAACATTTCCATAAATATCAACTTCTAGAGCTGTATTAATTGAAATAAGACCTAATCGCCGAATAATTTCTGGATGATTTGAAATTTCCTGTGGCCGCAAAACGAGTTTATCTTTATATTTAGCCATATTCGGGAAAACTTCCGCCATTTTTTCTTCAGAAAGTGTCATCGAACAACCGGAAGCAACACTAACTTTTCCGGCATCAATTAAATCAAACACAGCATCTTGAAGAACTTCCGAATAAACGTTTAAGTTCGTAAAATTTGTTTCAAGTAAGCCATACATAACCGCATTAGCAATCGTACCAATGCCTGATTGTAAAGGAGCCAACTCTTTGGTTAAACGCCCCGCTTGAACTTCTTCTTGTAAAAAATTAATGAGATAAGACGCCATTTGTTCGGTTTCATGATCGGGTGGTAAAATTGATGAAGGCGAGTCTGGCTGATTCGTTAAAACAACTCCTATAATTCGCTCAACATCAACTTTAATCCCTTTTTGTCCGATACGATCAGCGACATGATTCACTCGAACAGGCTGACGATTATCACCTTGAGGACCAACATCATAAATATCATGGATGCCCTCTAAAGCAGCTGGTTGGGCTGTATTTATTTCAACGATAATTTGCTTGGCATGTTCAATAAATAAGGCTGAATTTCCGACGGACGTTGTCGGAATAATAAATCCATCTTCAGTAATAGCGAGTGCCTCAACAATCGCCACATCAATTGGAGCTAACTCAGAGCGGCGAATACTTTCAGCCATATGTGATAAGTGACTATCAACGAATAAAATTTCCCCTGTATTAATTTTTTTGCGCATCGTACGATCGGCTTGAAACGGCATTCGCCGGTTTACCATCCCAACTTCAGCCATTTTTGTATCGATATCTGAACCTAGTGAAGCACCTGTGAAAACATTCACTTTAAATGGTTTCTTTTGTGCTCGATTAATTAAAGCATGAGGGACTGCTTTCGCATCACCCGCTTTTGTAAATCCACTTAATCCAATCGTCATGCCATCTGTTACATAATTTGCTGCTTGTTCAGCAGTTAATAGACGATTTTGGACATGTTTATTTCGGATATAATTTGTTTGTTTATTCATAAAAAACACCTACCTCATTAAAACGTTTTCATTCGTTAATTAACGTGTTTATATATGTTAACAATTTGTGTCGGATCATTCATTCGCTTTTGCATGAGGCAGGAAATTTATGAATAAGGCAAAAAAAAAGCGCCTAAAGCACTTTTTTAAAAATGAAGTAATGTGCGAAATTTGCTCGCATATGTTTGGCTAACAGGTACTCGATAACCATTTGTCATTTTTAACATAAATGTCGAATGTGAGTCAGGATGAATTTCTACAATTTGGTCAACATTAACGATATATGCTCGATGAGTTCGGATAAATTGTTCAGGCAAAAGTAACTCTAATTGACGTAAATTCATTTGGTGTCTGCCATAAACATTTGTCGCTTGCACAAATGTTTTTCGCTGTTCAGCTTCAATAAATATTATTTCTGTAAATGATGTCGGTAACCAACGATCATCATGACGGATCGTTAAAAATGGTTGTTTATACGTACGTAACTTCGTTGGCAAAATCGATGTAATGCAGCCCCTTGGTTCATCATCAGTAATTATTGGAAAAGATACCCCATAGTAGGGTGTTCCAAAAACATCTTTATCAACGAAATCTGAGACTTTTTGTTGTTTTGTCAAAGCTTGATAAGTGACTGTCCGTTGATGAATATCATCGCCTGGTTGAATATTTAAATTAATCGTTTGCCCCGGTTTATAAGCAACAAACTGTCTTTCATCTGCAACAGCAATTGATGTATCAGGCGGAACGATATGACTAATCATTTCAAACATTGCTTGAAGTGGTAAATATTGCATATTAATTCCTCTTTTCATGATGATTCACGTGTATGTTTCTTCCATATATATTACTAAACAATCCATCTACTATAAATATTTTTGCTTAGGTAAATGTTATCAGGTACGGTATTTAAAAAATTAATGAGTATAAATTATTTGCTAATGACTTTTTCGTTCGCCCGTTCATAAACCTCTAACAAGTAATCCACAAGCTGCACAACTTCTACTTGTTCTGTTAATCCTTCACGTTCAACACCAAGCTTCATTTGTAAATAACATCCAGGATTAGCTGTCACGATGACATGTGCATTCGTTCGTTTCGCTTGTTTCATTTTATAATCGAGCACTTGTATCGACATTTCCGGTTCAAGCATATTATAGATACCCGCTGACCCACAGCAACGATCGGCATCACGCATGTCAACAAATGAAATGTTTTCAATCGATTGCAACAATTCCCGGGGCTCAGTAAATGTCTTTTGTCCATTTTTTAAATGACACGAATCTTGAAAAGTAACGGTCTCACCGTCACCTTTTAATGACACATGATGAAAATCTAAGTCGTATAAAAGTTGTGAAATATCAACGACCTTTTCCTCAAAAGTTTCGGCTCGCTCAGCCCATTCTGGATCATTTTTGAGTAAATAGGCATAATCAACTAAAAATCCCCCACATCCTCCGGCATTTGTGACAATATAGTCGACATTCGCTTGTTCAAATGCTTCAATATTTCGTTTCGCAAGTTCTCGAGCTTGCTCACGTTCCCCACTATGGCCATGTAAAGCACCACAACAATTTTGCCCTTTTGGAACAATAATTTCACAGCCGGCATATTGTAATAATTTCGTTGTCGCATCGTTCGTTTTGCGAAACATCGTATCCATTAAACAACCTGAAAAAAAGGCAACCTTTTTATGTTTGGACTGAAAAGGAAAATAATGTCGTTGGCGATTTTTTAATTGCTTTCGTTTAGGCGCCTCTGGAAGGACTTTTTCCATCGACCGCATCGTTTCTGGAAACATTTTCAAAATACCTAGTGTACGAACCGTTTTTTGTAAACCTGAGCGTTGATAAAAACTTAATAAACTTGTCATTCGCTCCATACGCTTTTGATGGGGAAAAAGATTTTTAAACGTAGCATGTCTAACGATTCGTTCACCAAGGCCAAGCTTTTTATAACCATAAATAGCTTCCCGCGCTTGCTCGAGTAAGCGCCCGAACTTTACACCTGATGGGCAAGCGGTTTCACACGCACGACAGCCAAGACATAAATCAATCGATCGTTTCACTTCTTCGCTCGGTTCAATATCCCCATCAACAATTCCTTTCATAATGGCGATTCTTCCCCGTGGCGAATGCACTTCATCATGACCGGTTTCAACGTATGTCGGACAACTTGGCAAACAAAATCCACAACGTGTACAATTTAATAATTCTTCATAGTCCATCGTCGCCACAAATGCTTCTCGAATACGCTCTTTCTCAGCCGTTTGCATGATCTTTATTCACCTCTCGTTTCTAATGTAAAAATTTTACCTGGATTCATAATGTTGTGCGGATCTAATGCTCGCTTAATATTTTGCATCGCTAAAATCCCTTCTTCGCCAACCTTCAAAGACAAATAAGGTAATTTACTCGTGCCAATACCATGTTCCCCTGTAATCGTCCCTCCAAGGGAAATGGCCTTTTTAAAAATTTCTTCAAACGCCTGTTTGACCCGACGCATTTCTTCTTTATCCCGGGCATCTGTTGGACATGTCGGATGTAAATTTCCATCACCTGCATGACCAAACGTACAAATCGTTACATCGTATTTTGTAGCAATCGCTTCGATCGCCTTCACCATTTCAGCTAGTTTTGACCGGGGAACCGTGGCATCTTCTAAAAATGTCGTCGGCTTTAACCGTGATAATGCAGGAACAGCCGCTCGCCTTGCCTCAAGTAGCGCTTCCCCTTCAGCAGTCGTTTTAGCGATATCAATTTTAAACGCACCGTTCGTCTGACAGATCGCAGAAATTTTTTCAATATCTTGTTTAACAGTTACTTCTGTTCCATCCTGTTCAATGAGCAGAACAACACGGGCATCCACCGGTAATCCAATATTGACATAGTCTTCAACGACTTGAACGGTCGCTTGGTCTAAAAACTCTAACGTAGCAGGTGTAATTTTAGCAGCGATAATATCGGAAACGGTTTGGGCTGCCGCTTCTAAATCATCAAATAGTGCTAACATTGTCTTTTTTGTTTCCGGTTTTGGAATCAATTTTAAAATGGCTTCCGTTATAATACCTAATGTCCCTTCTGAACCGACGAGTAAACTTGTTAAATCATAGCCGGCAACATCTTTTGCTAACTTACCACCCGTTTTAATAATATCCCCATTCGGTAAAACAGCCGTTAAGCCGAGCACATAATCACGAGTGACACCATATTTTAACCCTCGTAAACCACCGGAGTTTTCGCTTAAATTTCCCCCAATTTGCGAAACATGCATTGAACCAGGGTCTGGCGGATAAAACAACCCAACAGCAACGGATGCATCAAAAATATCTTTCGTATAAACACCCGGTTGAGTCGTTAATGTTAAATTTTCTTCATCAATTTCTAATATATTATTCATATGTTTGAAAATGATAATGATTGATTGATCAACAGGTGTCGTCCCACCCGATAAATTGGTGCCGGACCCACGAGCGATGATAGGTATTTTTTCCCGGTGACATATTTTCACAATGGCGGCCACTTCTGCGGTATTACGTGGGGCAATGACGGCTGCGGGCATTTGCTGTTGCATAGGTGTCGCATTATAGGAATAAGCAAGTAAACTCGTATGATCTGTGATGACATTTTCCTCTGTCACAATGTTAGCAAATTCCTGAATAATCGTTTCTTGTCGCATTCAACCCCCCCTTAAGTCGTCACTTATTGTCAAAGCAATCTTTTAACGTTATTACAACTATTATAAGGGAAAGCGTCATTTTTCGCTTCCCCTTTTTGAAATTTTTTAAATCTTTATGAGCTCTATTCGGTCGGTGACTTTCCTTTATTATTAGCCATAATAACTAATGTGGCAATCGCAATTGCTAAAGCAATAATATACCAAAAACTAAACCCACTGAGAACATAACCCATACCAATCGAGCCAGCAACAAGCACATAATAGGTCATTGGTATAAGTGTTTTACGAATAATTTGGCCTTCTTTCCCAACTAAACCGACGACCGCTGAAGCGGCAACAACATTATGAACAGTGATCATATTACCCGCTGCACCGCCGACGGCTTGTAAAGCGACAACGATTCCAGAACTAACTGCCCCTAATCCGATATTTTGTGCGGTTCCAAACTGAAATAAAGAAAACATCATATTACTAACCGTGTTACTTCCAGAAATAAACGCACCAAGCGCACCGATAATCGGGGCAAATAATGGCCATACACCCCCAGCTAATTGTGAAACACCTTCTGCTAAAACTAATGGCATACTTTCATAAGTTGCTGAAGCTGAGTTGATAAATACTTGTGCCATTGGGAGTGCAAATAATAAAGCAACGGATGCACCGACGATCATTTGCCATGACTCAGCCCATGCTTTTTGATATTTCTTTCCTTTCATGCCATGAATGAAAAATGTAATCACCGTTACAACAATAAATAAAAACCCTGGCACATGTAATGGAGAAGCTGATGCTGTTATGCCTGAATTAAAAACATTTTCAAACGTAATCGTTACATTTGGATGTGTTAAAATATTTGTAAACCAATCCCATGTCCGTGATAAAACTAAAAGTAATGCGACTAAAACATATGGTGTCCATGCACTTAACATCGAAATGTGGGAAGCTTTTGTTTCAACTTTCACATCATCTTGTAAAGCACCGACCCATTCCTTCTCCCACTGACTTCGCTCAACAAAATCAAATTGCTCTGATTTTTTGGGCTGAAACCAACCCGCTCGGGCAGCAGGGATAACAATTATAAGCCCGATTAATGCTCCTAAAATCGAAGGAAATTCTGGACCGAGTAATTGTGCAATTATATTATAAGGAACGATAAAGGCAATCGCTGCAAAAACAGCAAATTTCCATACTTTAAATCCTTCAAGAAATGAACGACTTTTGCCAAAAAATCGTGTAAGCATACCTGCCATGAGTAACGGAACGAGCACACCAACAATTCCATGAAGCAACGCGACTTGTGTCCCAATAAAATGTATATAAGAATCATATGTTTGTGTACCGATCGCACTCATCACAATTTCATGTTGACCTAACCCATCGCCAACACCAGTAATAATAGGTGTACCAATGGCGCCAAATGATACAGGTGTACTTTGAATAATTAAGGCTGACACGACCGCTGCCATCGCTGGAAAACCGAGACCGACTAATAATGGACCAACGACAGCTGCCGGACTACCAAACCCTGCTGATCCTTCAATAAACGAACCGAAAAGCCAGGCGATAATAATCACTTGGATACGCCGATCAGTAGAAATATTAGTAAATCCTGCCCGAATCGTCTGTAATGCCCCACTTTGATTTAAAGTATTTAATAAAAGTAAAGCACCAAAAACGATGAGTAGGATTTCTAATGCACTCACAACACCATTAACAATTGCCCCACCGATTTGATGAGCCTCTGTTCCCCAGACAAACAAAGCTAGTAAGATGGTAACAAGAAGTGCTAGTGGCATGGCGCGAGAAGCTGGCCAATTTAAAACGACTAAAAAAATAAAGACGACAATAATCGGTGTTAAAGCAAGTAAAGCAAGCACTCCTAACTCCATGAAAAACCCCCCTTAAATTTGACACTTTGCCCATGTCCAATTTCAACGCTTGACCTTAAAGTAATCGCTTACATCAGAAGGCGCATCGACTCCTTTCCAATAATTATGAAAAAACAATCGTTGTGATTTTTTAAAATATAATTTATGTCTTTTAAGAGCGCTCATCGAATATTCATTGTATGTAATACATATGTTATAAAAAACTTAATATGTTTCATGACTGGAAAATATTTATAAATACGGTGCCAATTGACCGTTTAATCGTCAGTTGATATAAATTTGCATTCCTATTTCTAATATGTAAGAATATTCTTAAGTATTCAGTGTTTTCCTTGAGGTTGCTTATGTTTGATCGTTAAAAATAATTCAAAATATCATAAGGGGGAAAATAATGGTTAAAGTTTTAAATGTTCCACCACGTACATTGTTAGGTCCTGGTCCAAGTGATGT
>DATGTA010000051.1:0-2768 GCA_035302085.1 Bacillota bacterium | reverse complement strand
AAATGATGATTCAAGCTTTCAGTTAGGTGACATGATCGGTGATAAATTAGATAAATATAAATAAGCCAGAAGATCAACAAAAATCCCTTAACCATTTCGGTTAAGGGATTTTTGTTTAAATTGTCCATTTGAGCCCATAATGGTAACGGGAGGTGATATTTATTGAATGAGCAATATTTGTTTATATGGCTTAGTTGGATTTTCTGGACATTAACAACATTTTTATTACCCAAAACAAAGGTCAGGACAGCATTCACTTGCTGGGTGTTAATCATACTTATTTGTTCTGCAACCATCGTTTCTATTAACAATTATTTATATGTTTCGTTAGCATTTATATCATTTTTAATTGGTGGATTAGTGCTTTATGGTACGCGCCATCATTGGATTTATCAGTTGTTAACGATATTAGTATTAATGTTAGCACATAGTGCCTTGCTATTTGTTATGAAAGTTTCGCCTGTCATCATTTTTTTACCCGCATCAGTCATGATCGTCATTTTAATTGTTAGTTTATCATTATTTTTTCAAAGAAAACTGCTTGATCAATTAACAATGCTTATTTTAGGGTGCTGTTTAGGTGAATTGCTTTATGGAGTTATCTTAAATAAATTATATATATTTTATATCATTGGAAATTTCGTGTTTTTAAGCCAGATCATGTTAGCCATCTTTTGTTTAACGATTGTTCATGTTTTAAAAATCATTCGTTACCGGTTATTGATGACTTCCCACTTAATCAAACATCATGAACAGGATTATAAGAGCAAATTACTCATGTTTAACGACAAATCCTTATAGCATTAATTGTTAAAGTGAATTAACTTTGTTAAAATAAATGAAGATTTGTTCAATGAGAGAATGAGGAAGGATGCACATAAATGGGAAAATCAGTGGTAGCTATCGTTGGGCGACCGAATATCGGTAAATCAACGATTTTTAACCGATTTGTTGGTGAACGTATATCAATCGTTGATGATGAACCGGGAATTACACGGGATCGAATTTATGCTGAAGTCGATTGGTTAACAAACAACTTTCGTCTGATCGATACAGGCGGTATTGATCTTGGTGATGAACCAATTCTTACAAAAGTGCGTCACCAAGCAGAGATTGCCATTGATGAAGCAGATGTCATTATTTTTATGGTTGATGGTAAAGAAGGTATAACGGCAGCTGATGAAACGGTTGCCCAAATGTTGTATAAAACAAACAAACCAGTTATTGTCGCGGTGAACAAAATTGATTACCCAGAAATGCGTGACAATATATATTCTTTTTATGCCTTAGGATTTAGTGAAGTTTATCCTGTTTCTGGTACACATGGTTTAGGGATCGGTGATTTATTAGATGCTGTTGTGCATCATTTTCCAGATGAAGTCAAAACAGATGATGCAACAGATCGAATTGCTTTTAGTTTTATTGGCCGACCAAACGTTGGTAAGTCATCTCTAGTCAATGCTATTTTAAATGAAGAGCGTGTTATTGTAAGTAACCAACCTGGAACAACACGTGATGCCATTGATACACAATTTACTAAAGATGAACAAGAATATTTAATCATTGATACGGCAGGTATGCGTAAGCGTGGCCGGGTTTATGAAGCGACGGAAAAATATAGTGTTTTACGTGCTTTAAAAGCTATTGATCGCTCAGATGTTGTTTGTGTTGTCATTGATGCTGCAGAAGGTATTCGTGAACAAGATAAGCGTGTAGCGGGTTATGCGCATGATGCAGGAAGAGGCATTGTGATCATTGTTAATAAGTGGGATACACAAAAGGGATCACATACAACGATGGATCAGTTCGAAAAAAATATACGTACTCACTTTCAATTTTTAAATTATGCACCAGTTGTTTTTGTCTCGGCACAAACGAAACAACGGTTACAGACAATTTTACCCATAGTCACTTCCGTTAGTGAAAATCATCTTAAACGCATCCCAACAAGTGTATTAAATGATGTGATTATCGACGCTATTGCAGTTACACCGACACCAACACAAAAAGGTAAACGGTTAAAAATATATTATGCGACCCAAGTCGCTGTGCAACCACCGAGCTTTGCATTTTTTGTTAATGATCCAAAGCTCCTTCATTTTACGTATAATCGATTTTTAGAAAACACCATTAGACAAGCATTTGATTTTTCGGGAACACCGATCAATATATATACAAGGGAAAGGGAATAAATAAATGGGTGAAGATAATGTGAAAAAAACAGTAACAGTCTGTGGAGCAGGTAGTTGGGGAACAGCTTTAGCAATCGTCTTAGCTGATAATGGTTATCAAGTAAATTTATGGACACATAGGAAAGAACAAGCCGATGAAATTAATCAATTTCATACAAATGAGAAATATTTACAAGTTAAACTTCCCAAAAACATAGAAGCATATACTGACATCGAACAATCTGTTAAAAATACGACAGCAATCGTTCTCGTTGTGCCGACAAAGGCAATTAGAGAAGTGAGCCGAAAATTAAATCCTTATATTCATAAACAATTACCACTTATTCATGCATCAAAAGGCATAGAGCCAAAAACGTTGAAACGTGTATCTGAAATGATCGCTGAAGAGCTTGATCATTATGATTATCGCAATATCACCGTTTTGTCAGGGCCAAGTCATGCGGAAGAAGTTGCTAAAAGACAACCGACGACTGTGACGGTATCGGCGCTAAACAAGGAGCAAGCAAAGTTTGCACAAAATTTATTTTTTAATTCAACCTTTCGTGTTTATACAAGTTCTGATGTCATAGGCATAGA
>DATGTA010000050.1:0-4645 GCA_035302085.1 Bacillota bacterium | reverse complement strand
TGTTCCATTTTCATTTGGACCAAAATCTGCAAAACCTACATCTGGATTTGTATGGACCGCATGCAAATCAATACTGTGTGGGATCGCTGGATCTAAGTTATCGATCGATAAGTGGAGGATATCCCCTTCTTCAACGACAATTAAAGGACCAGGTGCCTCCCCATTAAATGTCCAAGCTTTGTACATATATCCAGGCTCAATTTCAATATCTGTTACTTGTGTTGTCATTTCCACATAAACATCTTTTCCGTCACGTTCGATGTTAAGTGGTACAGGTTCTTGATTGAGTCCCTTATGAGGTTCAATGACATCAATTTCATGAGCCTTGACCTCTGCATGTACACTTTTATCGTCCACAGGTTCTTGATTCACCCCGCAAGCAGACAATAGTAAGACCGTTGCACTAAGACCAACAGCGACACGATAGGATACTCTTTTAAACATAATTATCACCTCTTAATTTTAGTAGGGATAAGATTAATTTTTTCCTATTTCACTTAATGGCTACATCATTTTTCCGTATGACACTCGCTTGAGTGCCTCTCTCTCTTATCCTCACTAACAGTGTATCGCTTTTAGTTTGTTGAATATGTGATCTAAATCACATACACATGCTCAGTTGTGAACAAACAATGAATTGTCTATAATAAATGCCCATCACCGTGTGTTTGACATGTATTGTTATAAAAAAATTGGTCAGACGATCAATCATCGTCCGACCAATTTTAAATTCCCTCATAAATTTTTATAACCGTTTAATCGAAAAGATCTGCGACTATTTCATAGGAGTACATGCGGGCCTTATGATCAAAAATTTGCGCTGAAATAATAACTTCATCTGCTTGGGTATCATCAACAAATCGCTTTAACTTTTCACGAACTGTATGAAGATCACCAACGATTGTTGCTGGCGAGTTCAATGTTTGCTCAGCGACAACTTGTTCTTCTGGTGTTAAGTGATCCGCAATGTTTTTAACGGGGTGCTGAAGTTTATCCGGATTTCCCCGTCGTAAATTAATAAATTGTAATTGATGGGATGTCGCTAAATATTCTGCTTCTTCTTGAGTATCAGCAGCAAATATATTTACCCCAGCCATCGTATATGGCTCTCGTAACTGATCTGACGGTTGGAAGTTGTCGCGATATATTTCGAGAGCTGGTATCGTAAACTTTGGAGCAAAGTGGCTTGCAAAGGCAAAGGGCCGCCCTTTTTCGGCAGCGAGGCGGGCACTGTAGTCACTTGATCCGAGTAACCAAATAGGTACATTCAAGCCTTTACCTGGGATTGCTTGTACGCGTCCGGTTGGCTCAGTGGCAAAGTAATTTTCTAATTCAGCAACATCTAAAGGAAAATCAGCGACATCAGAGTGAAGATTTCGTCGCAAAGCAAAAGCTGTCGCTTGGTCTGTACCTGGTGCACGGCCAAGACCTAGATCAATTCTTCCTGGATAAAGTGATTCTAACGTTCCGAATTGCTCGGCAATAATGAGTGGTGCATGATTTGGTAACATAACCCCACCGGAACCGACGCGAATCGTCTGAGTATTCTCAGCAATATAACCAATAATGAGTGAAGTCGCTGAACTAGCAATCCCTGGCATATTATGATGTTCAGCTAACCAATAACGATGGAATCCTAATAATTCAACATGTTTGGCTAACTGTTTACTATTACGTAAAGATTCTTGTGGCGTACTTCCTTCATTAACAGGTACGAGATCAAGCACTGATAGACGGGCATTTTGAAACGTTTTTTCACCTGACATGAAAACACTCCTTTTAAAAATTTATTCATTGTTTGACTTGTCGTTGGTCAAGTAGTCGTGTAACTCATCTTTAATGGATGATTTTGCGAGTTTTACATTTGCTCGATAAGATGCCCTTAAAATAAGGTGCCCAGAAACGGGTGCTGTTAAAAAAACAAAAACAATTGCTAAAATTAAACGTATACTAACAAATGCTTCCGTAGCAATATAATAAATAAATATCCCAATAAGTGTAATTAAGACAGCAACTGTTGTCGTTTTTGTTGCCGCATGTGCCCGTGAATAAACATCAGGAAAACGTATGAGCCCAACAGCACTTACAACACTTGTCAAACTACCGAGCACAATTAAAAAAACACTAATATATTTAAAAATCTCGTTTACGATCAATAATCGCACCTCTTTCTAAAAACTTAGAAAAGGCAACAGTACTTATAAAGGCAAGAATCGCTAAAATTAACATGACATCAAGAAAAGCTTTTGTACCAATTAAAATAGCGATAATTGCCATCGCTGAAAGGAGATTAACCCCAATCACATCCATTGATAATACACGATCAGAGAATGTCGGACCACGGACAATACGAATAAATGAAATAGAAATAGCGATCCCAAAACATGTTAAGGCAAAAATAAGTAATCCATTTATCATGTTAGCGACTCACCTCCATAATCGCTTGTTCAAATCTTTTCAGTGAATTTTCTAAATCCCCTTGATAACGGTTAATGTCCATGGCATGTACATAAAATACATTTCCTTCGGTTGTCACTTCCATGACGACAGACCCTGGTGTTAATGTAAGTAATAAAGCTAAAGTCGTCACTTCCCAGTCATTTTTTAAAATGGTTGTATATTTAAATATTCCAGGTTCAATATCAAGTTTTGGATGTAAAATATGTTTAATGACGACGATAGCCGATTGTAAAGTTTCCGAGATGAAAATGAAAACAAGTAAAATGACTGCTAGGAGTCGGTGTAAATAAAACCGGCCACCGAAAAAGCGTCGCATTAAAAAAACGATAAACATTCCGACGAAAAAGCCGGCAATAAACGTCGATGGATGAAGAGCTTTTTCATCATTGAATAATACCCAAAGAATAGCAATAAATAAATTGAGTAAAAATTGAATGGCCATTTTTTTCACCTCGCACCTTTATTATGAATCATTATAAAGCACCGCTTCAATATAAACATCCGGATTGGCTAAAACTTCAGCAGCTTGTGCAACGATATTAGCGACAGATTCTGCGCCAATGCCTAGAGCAACAGATAAAGTTGTGAGTAATATCCCGGGAATTAATAACCCTTTTTTAAATGGCTGTTCATCTTCAGGGCTAATAATTGTCTCGCCCCAAAAGCAGTCCATGAAAATACGTAGTAACGAGTAAAGAACAAACAAAGTTGATGCGAAACTTAAGAAAAGTAAACTATAAGCATGACCTTCAATCGCCCCTTGCCCAATTAGAACCTTGCCAATAAAGCCACTAAGTGGTGGAATACCCGCGAGTGACATAATTGTGATGAAAAATAACCACCCTAAGATCGGATAATTTTTAATTAATCCACTTATCGAGCCCATTCTTGAAGTACCTGTTAAGTAAATCATCGTTCCCGCAAGGAGGTAAAGTAATGCTTTCACGACGATATCATGAACTAAATAATAAAGTGCCCCTTCAAAAGCTACCTGTGTGCCAATTGCTAAACCGACGAAAATAAAACCGACAGCAATAATGACGTTATATGCAACAATATAACGAATGTTGCGTGATGAAACGGCCCCGATACTTCCCGCAATGAGTGTAATAGCAGCCATCCAGCCGATCAAAGTATGTGTTATTTGTGGTTCATGGTAAAACAGTAATGTGAAGACACGAAACATCGCATAAATACCAACCTTGGTTAGTAAAGCACCAAATAAAGCTGCAATGGCTGTTGGTGGCGCACTATACGACCCGGGCAACCATTGGTAAAGGACTAAGCCAGCTTTTAAGCTAAAGACAATTAAAAATAAAATGCTAACAACTGTCATAATCGGCGTTTGTCCAGACTCCTGAATCCGTTCAGCTAAATGGGCCAAATTAAGGGTTCCAAGCATTCGGTATAAAAAAGCAATAGCGACAAGGAAAATCCATGAGGATAATATATTAATCGTCATATAAACAATTGATTGACGCAGCTGATTTTTTTCACCACCAAGTGTTAAAAGGACATAAGATGCGAGCAGCATCACTTCAAAACTGACAAATAAGTTAAACAAATCACCTGTTAAAAACGATGCATGCACACCGGCGACTAAAAATAAGACAAATGGATAAAAAAACATTTGTTCCCGCTTTTCATCAATTAACTGTGTTGCATATATGAGTACAATCAATGTAACGATGCTTGATGTTAACACGAGTAAACTGGCAAATGAATCAGCGACAAATAAAATCCCAAACGGAGGTTGCCATTGGCCGAAATCAAGGCGCAAAATCCCCTCTGCATGAACATTTAACAGTAATTTTCCACTAACAACTGTTGTTACTAACATTGTCAAAAGACTTACCGAGCGTTGAAGTTTAATATTTTTTCTAAAAAACACGAGAAAAATAGCGACAATAAGTGGAATAACGAGTGGGAGAACGACGAGATTATTCATCTTTCCTCCCCCTCAGTTGCCAAACATTATCTGTTCCAAGTTCTTCATAGGTTCGATAAGCGATGACTAAGAAAAATGCTGTGACACCAAAACTAATGACGATCGATGTTAAAATAAGTGCTTGGGGCAGGGCATCAACATAACTTATTGCTTGCTCCCCGAGTAAAGGTACACTTTTCTCCTCAAGCCCACCCATCGTTATGAGGATTAAATGGCCTGCATGGGTAAAGATGGCTG
>DATGTA010000049.1:0-16155 GCA_035302085.1 Bacillota bacterium | reverse complement strand
CAATTACGTTCTCAGGAAGGAATCATTGTCATACCTGGATTTTTTGGGTATACAACCGACGGTCAGTTAATGACCTTTTCTCGTGGAGGATCAGACATTACTGGGTCTATTATTGCTGCGGGTATAAAAGCAGATTTGTATGAGAACTTTACAGATGTTGATTCTGTTTATTCAGTTAATCCACAATTTGTTAAACATCCTAAAGAAATTAAAGTTTTAACTTATAAAGAAATGCGGGAATTATCCTACGCTGGTTTTTCTGTGTTTCATGATGAAGCATTAATTCCAGCTTATGAAGCGAAAATTCCTGTCTGTATTAAAAATACGAATAATCCTACAGCATCTGGAACGATGATTGTTGCTCACAAAAAGCCAACCGCACGCTGTGTTGTTGGCATTGCCAGTGATACTGGTTTTTGTAGTTTATACGTTAGTAAATATTTAATGAACCGTGAAATCGGTTTTGGAAGAAAATTACTCCACGTGTTAGAGGAAGAAAATATTTCCTTTGAACATATGCCATCAGGGATTGATGATATAACAATTATTATGCGTGAAGATCAACTAACACCAGAAAAAGAAGCAAGAATAATTAACCGAATTAAACATGAGCTCCATGTTGACACGATTCGTATGGTTCGAGACCTTGCCGTTATCATGGTTGTTGGTGAAGGAATGCATCAAACAATTGGAATGGCACATAAAGCGACTGAAGCTTTAGCAAATGCTAATGTTAACCTTGAGATGATTAACCAAGGGTCATCAGAAGTTTCGATGATGTTTGGCATTAAAACAGAAGATTTAACACGAGCAATTCCTTCACTTTATCAAGCATATTTTGAATAATATAATAATCGATAATATTCCTATGTTTTAATTTTTTTAAAACATAGGATTTTTTTCTGTTACCTGAGTGAACTATCTTGGTATTATTTAATAAAAACTTAAATAGTTTTAACTAAACTATAAAAAATGCTAATTATTTCATTGTATATATGATATAATCGTGCAAAAGGTTGCATATGGAGTTGAACATGATGCAAGTGCTAATTGTTGGCGCTGGGACGGGTGGAACAGCATTATTTAAAATATTACATGAAGTTGAGCGAATGCGAATTGTTGCTATGGTTGACATTAATAAAGATGCTAAAGGATTAAAACTTGCGAAACAACATAATATTTTAACAAGCCATCATTGGCAAAACGTTTTGTCCGAAAATATTGATATCGTTATTGAAGCAACTGGGGATCATCAAGTACTTGAAGAATTATTAGATACGACTAAAGGTATGCCAACGATTGTTGTACCTGGTGCTGTCGCTTACATAATTTCTGAGCTGTTTGAAGAAAAGGAAAGCTTGTTAGAGCATATAAAACATCAAATGAACTATCAGCAATTAATATTAGATAATATGCACAATGGAATGATTGTCATTGACCAAGCTGAACATGTCCAATTTTTAAACGAACGAGCGGAAAGAATCATTGGTATTCGCAAAGAAATCGCCGTTGGCAACCATATTTATGAAATCATTAAAAATTCTCGTTTACCGCATGTGATGCAAAGTCGCCGTAAAGAACTCAATCAAAAAGTTAGTTTAGAAAATGATCGCCAAGTGATTTCAACACGTATTCCAATTATTAATGCACATGATGAAATAATGGGTGCTTTTGCGGTGTTTAAAGATATTACCGAAGTCGTCAATTTAGCAGAGGAAAACACCGATTTAAAAGATATTAAAAAAATGTTAGAAGCCATTATTCAGTCATCTGATGAAGCCATTAGTGTGGTTGATGAGAATGGTTTAGGTTTAATGATTAATCCAGCTTATACACGCTTAACCGGTTTAACAGAGAATGATGTCATTGGTCAACCGGCAACCGTTGATATTTATGAAGGCGAAAGTATGCATTTAAAAGTTTTAAAAACACGTAAACCTGTTCGTGGAGTACCGATGAAAGTCGGTGAACATAAAAAAGATGTACTCGTCAATGTCGCTCCGGTAATCGTTGATGGAATGGTTAAAGGCAGTGTAGGCGTTATTCATGATGTTTCAGAAATATATGCGTTAACAAAAGAATTAAACAAAGCAAAACAAAAAATTCGCACATTAGAAGCAAAATATACCTTTGATGACATTATCGGACCATCCAGTGAAATGCAACTCGCCCTTGAACAGGCAAAAGTCGGTGCCAAAACTCCAGCTACTGTTTTATTACGTGGCGAATCAGGCACAGGGAAAGAATTATTTGCTCATGCAATTCATAATGAAAGTGATCGCAAGCATGAAAAGTTTATTCGTGTCAATTGTGCAGCCATTGCTGAATCACTGTTAGAAAGTGAATTATTTGGCTATGAAGAAGGAGCATTTTCTGGGGCAAGACGTGGCGGGAAAAAAGGTTTCTTTGAAGAAGCCCACAATGGTAGTATTTTTTTAGATGAAATTGGTGAATTATCTTTATCAACGCAAGCTAAATTATTACGAGTCTTGCAAGAAAATGAGATTGTTCGTGTCGGAGGTACTAAACCAATTCCTGTTGATGTTCGGGTCATTACCGCAACAAATGTTAATTTGGAAAAAGCTATTATGGAGCACACATTTAGAGCGGATCTTTATTATCGCTTAAATCGTTTACCAATATTTATTCCATCTTTACGTGAGCGAATTAGCGACTTGCCACATTTAGTCAATCATCTCATTAATCATTTAAACGAAATGTATGGTCGAAATGTCGTTAAAATAAACGAGTCGGCGCTAGAGCAGTTGAAAAATTATCATTGGCCAGGCAATGTCCGGGAATTAGAAAATACAATCGGGCGAGCAATGATTTATATGCAACGTCATGAAAAGATCATTCAAACAAAACATTTACTGCCATTAACGATTCATGGGACGAATGAAACTATTGATCAATCTGCAACTCATATATCAGCAACATCGTTAACTCAGGCGGTTGATCAATTTGAAAAGCAATTTATTCAACGAGCCTATGAAGCGAATGATTATAATAAAACAAAAACAGCGAAAGCATTAGATATATCCGTCCGAACGTTATATTATAAGTTTGACAAGTATAACCTTGAATAAAATAGCATGCAATTTTTTTCGTATCTGCAATAACATGCATATAAAAACAGACATGAATAAAGCGCTTTCATCATAGTGGCCTTGGCATAGTTTTTGCATTATAATTAAATAGGTCAATTAAAAAGATTATCATAAATTTTGCAACTAATGTTATTGACATCTATTTCTGAGGGAATCATTTTTTAAGGAGGGTCTTTAAATATGGAAATATTTTCCAATATGAAAACCGATAATTATGAACAACTCGTATTTGCTTATGAGCAAACGTCAGGTTTAAAAGCAATTATTGCTATACACGATACAACATTAGGACCTGCACTTGGCGGTGTTCGCATGTGGACGTACGATTCTGAAGCAGAGGCCGTTGAAGATGCCTTAAGATTAGCGAAAGGAATGACCTATAAAAATGCTGCTGCCGGACTTAACTTAGGTGGCGGTAAAGCGGTTATCATTGGTGATCCGACAAAAGATAAAAATGAAGCAATGTTTCGTGCATTTGGTCGTTATATCCAAAGTCTAAATGGTCGTTACATTACAGCTGAAGATGTCGGTTCTACAGTTGATGATATGGATACGATTTATACTGAAACAGATTATGTTACTGGAACATCAAATGCTGGTTCTTCAGGAAACCCAGCACCTGTGACTGCTTATGGAATTTATAAAGGAATAAAGGCAACAGCAGCTGAAGCATTTGGGACAGATGATTTATCAGGAAAAGTTATTGCTGTTCAAGGGGTTGGTAATGTAGCCTTTCGTTTATGTGATCATTTACATAAAGAAGGTGCCCAATTAATTGTTACTGACATTGACAGAAAGGCTGTCAATCGAGCAGTCGAGCAATTTGGTGCTAAAGCTGTTGATCCCGATGAGATTTATGATGTTGAATGTGATATATTTTCACCGTGTGCTCTAGGTGCTGTTATAAACGATGAAACGATTAGCCGATTAAACGCTAAAGTCATTGCTGGTTCAGCTAACAATCAACTCGCAACGAATCAACATGGTCAAATGCTTTTTGAAAAAGGAATTGTCTATGCTCCTGATTTTGTTATTAATGCTGGTGGAGTGATCAATGTAGCTGACGAATTGCTGCCAAATGGGTATAATCAAGCACGGGCTATGAAAAAAGTTGAACAAATATATACGAATTTGCAAAAAGTTTATGAAATTTCTAAGCGAGACAATATTCCAACATATTTAGCCGCTGATCGTATGGCGGAAGAACGTATTCAATCGATTAAACAATCACGCAATCAATTTTTAGCAAATGAGCAACATATATTAAATCGTCGCTCATAAATCAATCTCATAGAGGTGACAAGTAATGACTAAAGAATATGACCTCGTAATAATTGGTGGTGGCCCTGGCGGGTATGTCGCAGCTATTCGAGCCGCACAACTAGGTTTACAAGTAGCTGTTGTGGAAAAAGATCAATTAGGTGGCACATGTTTACATCGTGGATGTATTCCCTCAAAAACACTTTTAAGAAGCGCAGAAGTTTTTCGACAAACGAAAGCCGCTGAAAGCTATGGTGTTGAACTGTCACAATTAACATTAAACTTTACGAACGTACAAAAACGAAAAGAAAAAGTTATCCAACAACTTTATCAAGGGATTCAAGCTTTACTGGAAAAAAATAGTGTTTCTGTTTATCATGGAATCGGGCGTATTTTAGGGCCGAGCATTTTTTCACCAATGGCGGGAACAATTTCTATTGAACATTTTAATGGTGAAGAGAATACAATGATCGTTCCTAAATACATTATTATTGCTACCGGCTCACACCCGACAGTATTACCCAATGTTTCCGTTGATGGACATTATGTGATAACTTCAAATGAAGCATTGCAAATGGATCAATTACCTGAATCAATCATTATCGTAGGCGGTGGGGTCATTGGCATAGAGTGGGCATCGATGTTAGCTGATTTTAATGTTAAGGTTACAATTCTTGAATATAGTGAACGGATTTTACCTACAGAAGATGTTGATATTTCAAAAGAGCTCGAACGCCAATTAAGTAAAAAAGGTATTAAAATTATTACTGAAGCATCCGTTCAACAAACAAAGAACCCTGTTGATGGCGAAATAACGCTTATGTATACATTGGATGATAAGTTACAAGAAATTACCGCAGAAAAAGTTTTACTTTCTGTTGGCCGACAACCGAATACGAATGATATCGGATTAGACAATACGAATATCGTGTTAAAGGATCAATTTATTGAAACGAATGAATTTTATCAAACAAAAGAGTCTCATATTTATGCGATTGGTGATGTCATTGGTGGCAAACAGTTAGCACATGTTGCATCACACGAAGGAATTATTGCAGTAGAACATATGGCCGGAAAAGAGCCTTTCGCAATATCGGAACATAATATACCTGCATGTGTTTATTCACATCCCGAAGTTGCTTCGATCGGTTTAACCGAAGTAGAAGCAAAAGCGCAAGGTTATCCAATAAAAGTTGGCAAATTTCCTTTTCAAGCGAATGGAAAAGCACTTGTTTACGGCGAAAGTGAAGGGTTTATCAAAATAATTGCTCATGAGAAAAGTGAAGATATTCTTGGGATCCATATGATCGGCCCTCTTGCAACAGAATTAGTTTCCGAAGCAAGCTTAGCTAAGTTACTTGATGCGACACCATGGGAATTAACTGAAACCATTCATCCGCATCCAACATTAGCTGAATCAATCGGCGAAGCTGCTTTAGCCATTGAAGGCATAGCGATTCATAGTTAACTAACATTACCTTTTAAATTAAAGGAGGTTTTTTCATGGCAAAAAATCGTCATATTGAACTTGGTTTAACAGATGAAGATGTACTCGAAATGTATCGAACAATGTTACTCGCTCGAAAAATTGATGAAAGAATGTGGTTACTAAATCGAGCAGGAAAAATACCTTTTGTCATTTCTTGTCAAGGGCAAGAAGCCGCACAAGTTGGTGCTGCCTTTGCGTTAGATCGCAAAAAAGATTATATTGCTCCATATTACCGTGATTTAGGCGTCGTTTTGGCATTTGGTATGACAGCAACAGAAATTATGTTATCTGGATTTGCCAAAGCAGAAGATCCTAATTCAGGTGGCCGTCAAATGCCTGGTCATTTTGGAAGTAAAGATAAAAGAATTCTTACAGGCTCTTCACCCGTAACGACACAATTGCCACATGCGGTTGGTGTCGCCTTAGCAGCAAAAATGGAAAATAATGAGCTCGTTTCCTTTACTACACTAGGAGAAGGTTCTACAAATCAAGGGGATTTTCATGAAGGATTAAATTTTGCTGGTGTACATAAATTACCTGTTATAACGATGGTTGAAAATAATGGTTATGCGATATCTGTACCTGTAGAAAAGCAGTTAGCAAGTAAAAATGTTGCTGATCGAGCGGTTAGTTATGGGATGCCAGGCATTACTATTGATGGTAATGATCCACTAGAAGTATTTCAAGCGGTTAAAGAGGCAAGGGAGAGAGCGATTAATGGGGAAGGGCCTACACTCATTGAGGCGATGACCCAAAGGCTTACGGCTCACTCGAGTGATGATGATCATCGAGCTTATCGTGATCAAGCAGAGATTGAAAAAGCAAAGGCGAATGACAGTTTGACACTGTTTGCTCATTATTTAACAGAACTTAATCTCCTAACAGATGATTTAAAGGTTGAAATTGAACGAGATATTGATCAAATAGTTAATGAAGCGACAGAATATGCAGAAAATGCACCATATGCAACAGCAGAAGATTCATTGAAATATGTTTACGAGAAATGAGGGGGTTAGAAAATGACCGTCATGACATATATTCAGGCGATTACAAAAGCGCTTGAAGAAGAAATGGAAAAAGATGATCAAGTCTTTATTTTAGGTGAAGATGTTGGAAAAAAAGGTGGCGTTTTTAAAGCAACTGAAGGGCTTTATGAAAAATTTGGCGAAGCACGTGTCCTTGATACACCACTTGCCGAATCAGCGATCGCTGGGGTTGGAATTGGAGCAGCGATGTATGGGATGCGACCAGTAGCTGAGATGCAATTTGCTGATTTTATTATGCCAGCTGTTAACCAAATTGTTTCAGAAGCAGCAAAAATTCGCTATCGCTCAAATAACGATTGGAATTGTCCACTAACGATTCGTGCACCATATGGTGGAGGAATTCACGGGGCGTTATATCATTCACAGTCTGTTGAAGCAATATTTGCTAATCAACCAGGTTTAAAAATTGTCATGCCATCAACACCTTATGATGCTAAAGGGTTATTAAAAGCATCCATTCGTGATAATGATCCTGTACTGTTTTTCGAACATAAACGAGCATATCGTTTATTAAAAGGTGAAGTTCCTGAAGATGATTATGTGTTACCAATTGGGAAAGCTGATATTAAACGAGAAGGATCAGATATCACGGTCATTACTTATGGTTTATGTGTTCATTTTGCCTTACAAGCTGCGGAAAAACTAGCTGAAGAAGGTATTGATGTACATATACTTGATTTAAGAACGGTTTATCCACTCGACCAAGAGGCTATAATAGAAGCTGCTACAAAAACAGGAAAAGTGTTGCTTATTACAGAAGATAATAAAGAAGGTAGCATCATAAGTGAAGTGTCAGCAATTATTGCTGAACATTGTTTATTTGATTTAGATGCACCCATTAAACGTTTAGCTGGCCCGGATATTCCAGCGATGCCATATGCACCAACAATGGAGAAATTTTTTATGCTTAATCCAGAAAAAGTCGAACAAGCGATGCGTGATTTAGCACAATTTTAATGACCTCAAGATGATTTAGTTTATCTTGAATTGTAGGAGGGATGCACAATGGCTATTGAACAGTTAACGATGCCACAATTAGGTGAAAGTGTTACAGAAGGAACGATTGAAAAGTGGCTCGTTAATGAAGGCGATCATGTGAATAAATATGACCCGATCGCGGAAATAATGACGGATAAAGTAAATGCGGAAGTACCTTCTTCTTTCGAGGGCACGATAAAAGAAATTATTGCTAAGGAAGGAACGACGATTGCTGTTGGTGACATTATGTGTACCGTTGAAGTCGAAGGGGAAGATACAGAGAGTAAAGAGCTCAAAACATCTGAAAGATCAGAACATACGGATGTCGCTAAAGCAAAAGATCAGTCAATGAAACATCGGTATTCACCAGCTGTTTTAAAACTCGCCCAAGAACATCAGATCGATTTAAGGACTATTACAGGTACAGGTCGTGGGGGACGAATTACTCGTAAAGATATTGAGCAATATATCCAAAGCTCCAAGGATGACCGTCAACCTGTTCAGCAACCGGTAAATGAACAATCAGTCGATCTTAAAAAAGAACTATCAGCTACGGGCGATATTGAAATTCCAGTAACTGGTGTACGTAAAGTTATCGCAGAAAATATGGTTCGTTCGAAGCAAGAAATCCCCCATGCATGGATGACGGTTGAAGTTGATGTAACGGACCTTGTTAACTATCGTCAGTCCGTTAAAGAAGAATTTAAAGAAAATGAAGGGTACAATTTAACTTATTTTGCATTTTTTGTCAAAGCAGTTGCACAAGCATTAAAAGAATACCCTGAACTAAATAGTACTTGGGCAGAAGATAAAATTATCCAACGAAAAAATATAAATATTTCAATCGCTGTTGCAAAAGATAATGAATTATATGTTCCGGTGATTAAACAAGCTGATGATAAAAGTATTAAAGGAATTGCCCATGATATTCATACATTAGCGATGAAAGCTAGAAATGGTCAATTAACGACTGATGATATGCAAGGGGGCACTTTTACAGTTAATAATACGGGATCATTTGGTTCCATTCATTCAATGGGTGTCATTAATCATCCGCAAGCAGCGATTTTACAAGTAGAATCGATCGTCAAACGTCCAGTAATTATTAATGATATGTTTGCTGCTCGTGATATGGTGAACTTATCATTGTCATTAGACCACCGTGTATTAGATGGTTTAATTTGTGGAAAGTTTTTAGCGCGTGTCAAAGAACTTTTAGAACGTATGAATCAAACGACGATTAATGTCTATTAATTATAGTCTTTTACAATTGAAATATATTATCAATATTGTTAAGCTTGTTTTAATGATATATATCTTACCGCAAGGGGATGGTACACAATGAGGTTTGAACAGTTTATGCAAGACGTTGTAGAAGTAGGCCGCCAAGACATGCGTGAAGCAGGCTATGAAGAATTAAAAAGCCCTGAAGAAGTTGACGAGGCGTTTGCTCGTTCAGGGACTTCCTTAGTCATGATTAATTCTGTTTGTGGTTGTGCGGGCGGTATTGCTCGACCAGCAGCTGCAAATGCCATTCATTATGATAGACGTCCCAATCATTTAGTAACGATCTTTGCTGGACAAGATCGAGAAGCGACCGAACATGCCCGTACGTATTTTGAGGGTTATCCACCTTCCTCACCATCATTTGCGTTAATGAAAGATGGTAAGATTCAAGCGATGGTTGGCCGTCATGAAATAGAAGGGTTTAGCGCAATGGATGTCATTAGTAAACTTCAATCAATTTTTGATGAACATTGTGAAGAAATATAAAATTGATCGAATCGATATGTTGGGGGCTGTCTCAGTTTGGGCCAGCCTCATTTTATTCATGCAAAAATAAAAGAAGACTGGTAGCACCAATCTTCGCTAAAATTTACTAAATATTTATAAATCTTTACCGGTGGATTACTTTTATTCATCTAAATAAATACTGATAAGCCCATCGTAAGTGTTGATAATAACATGGCTATAACCATAATGTAGACGATAATTTTAATTCTCCGTTGACGTTTAGACTGTCTACGTGTCGGGCGTTGTTTTTGTTTATTTGCCATGGAGGTATCCCCCTTTGTGAAAACTGTTAAACTTATTTTAACGTATATTCATAGCTGAAACAAGCGTTTACATAGATGTATTTTTAAAAAGGAGACGCGAATTTATGAAGAACAATGATACTAATGATAAACTTTATGATGAATGGATGAATTTACTAGCTGAGACAACCAAGCGATTTCCTGAACGTAAAGATGAATTTAAAACATCATCTAATATAGAAGTCGATCGGCTTTACTATGAACAAAATGCAACTTATGATGAGAAGCTAAGTTATCCAGGGGTTTATCCGTACACTCGTGGGATTCAACCGACGATGTACCGAGGGAAAATTTGGACGATGCGCCAATATGCTGGATTTGGTTCAGCCGTTGAAACAAATCGACGGTTTCGCTACTTGCTTGACCAAGGGCAAACAGGTCTCTCGGTTGCTTTTGATTTGCCCACACAAATTGGCTATGATTCAGATGATGTGATGGCGGAAGGTGAAGTTGGAAAAGTCGGAGTAGCTATCGATAGTTTGCACGATATGGAATTACTTTTTGAAAAAATTCCACTCGATAAAGTGAGTACATCAATGACAATTAACGCCCCAGCAGCTATATTACTGGCAATGTATATTGCGGTTGGTGAAAAACAAGGTGTATCATCTGAGCAATTAACGGGTACGATTCAAAATGACATTTTAAAAGAATATATTGCTCGAGGCACATACATTTATCCACCTAAACCTTCGATGCGACTCATTACCGACATTTTTCAATATTGTGAAAAACATTTGCCTAAATTTAATACGATAAGCATTTCAGGTTACCATATTCGAGAAGCCGGTTCAACGGCTGTTCAAGAGGCAGCTTTTACAATTGCTAATGGATTAGCTTATGTTGATGCAGCTTTAGCATCTGGTCTTGATATCGATCGTTTTGCGCCAAGGTTAGCCTTCTTTTTCAATGCTCATAACAATTTCTTTGAAGAAATTGCTAAATTTCGCGCCGCTCGACGAGTTTGGGCTCGTTTAATGAAAGAAGATTATCAGGCAAAAAATCCCCGGAGTTGGAAAATGCGTTTTCATACCCAAACGGGTGGTTCAACATTAACTGCCCAACAACCTGATAATAATGTCGTGCGTGTGACATTACAAGCGTTGGCAGCTGTTTTAGGTGGGACACAAAGTCTACATACAAATGCTCGTGATGAAGCATTATCTTTGCCAACGGAACAATCTGCACAAATTGCTTTACGGACCCAACAAATTATCGCCCATGAAAGCGGTGTAGCAGATACAATTGATCCGCTTGGTGGATCCTATTTTGTCGAGGAACTGACTGATCAAATCGAGCGAGGTATTTTAAACTATTTAGAGCGAATTGCTGATCTTGGTGGGGCTGTACAAGCAGTAGAAGTAGGCTTTATGCAACGAGAAATTCACGAAAATGCTTATGATACACAAAAACGAATAGAAAATGATGAAGAAATTATTATCGGTTTAAATAAATATACACTTGATGAAGAAATTGAACCTGAACTATTAAAAGTTGATGAAGAACTCGAAGCCATGCAAGTAAAGTCTGTGCAAAACATTCGTAAGCAACGTCATGAAACAACGGTCAAAGAAGCCCTACAAGCCATTCGTTCAGCAGCCAACAATAATGAAAATTTATTTCCTCATATATTACAAGCGGTTAAAGCTTATGCAACCATTGGTGAAATTAGTCACTTGCTACGTGATGAGTTCGGTATTTACGAAGGATAGTTGGGAGGATTTATATGAAAAAGATACGTGTTTTAATTGCTAAACCTGGATTAGATGGTCATGATCGCGGAGCGCTTGTCATTGCGCAAGCGTTACGTGATTATGGGATGGAAGTGATTTATACCGGCTTACGTCAATCGCCCGAACAAATTGCTCAAGCTGCCATTCAGGAGGATGTCGATATAATTGGATTGTCCTCACTATCTGGAGCTCATAACTCATTATTTCCTAAAGTTGTTGAACAATTAGACAAACGACATGCAAAAGATATTCCGGTTATTGGTGGGGGCGTAATCCCAAAAAAAGATATTGACTTTTTGCTCGATCAAGGCATTCAAAAAGTGTTTACGAGCGGCTCCTCAACGGAAGAACTTGCTGAATATATCCAAAACTTAATTGATCCCGAACATCAAAAAGAAACGCCCCCCAAACGAATCGCCCATATTGGGATGGCTGTTTGGCAAATTGATCAAGCATTACCTTTTTATTTAGATCATCTTGGGTTAACACTTGAAAAAATGGAAACGGTTGCGTCAGAACAGGTAAAAGTAGCGTTTTTACCTATCGGTGAGTCATATATTGAACTATTAGAACCGATCGATGAAACATCCCCTGTATATCATTTTTTAGAGACAAAGGGGGAAGGGATTCATCATATTGCTTTGGAAGTCGCTAATATTGAGCAAAGAATCGCGCAAATGAAACGTCAAGGTATACAAATGATTTATGATGAACCTGTTAGCGGGGCTGGTCAGAGTAAAATTAACTTTTTACATCCAAAATCTGCTCATGGTGTCCTTTATGAATTGTGTGAATATGAGGAGGAAAGCGAATAACCGATGGATATTTTTGATAAAATTAATGAATTATACGATAAACGTCGTCAGGTTGAACTCGGGGGTGGAGATGAGCGTATAAAACGACAACATGAACGCGGTAAAATGACTGCTCGTGAACGGATTGATTATTTGCTTGATAAAGATACATTTGTTGAATTAAATCCATTTATTCAACATCGAGAAACGAATTTTGGTATGGACCAATCGAATCCTGATGGTGAAGGAGTCGTCACAGGTTTTGGGAAAATTAATGAGCGACCGATTTATTTATTTGCCCAAGATTTTACCGTTCATGGGGGAGCGCTTGGGGAAATGCATGGTAAAAAAATTGCTGCGGTGATGGATTTAGCTGCCAAAAATAAAGTTCCCTTTATTGGTTTAAATGATTCTGGTGGCGCTCGAATTCAAGAAGGTGTATCATCACTTGATGGTTATGGTCATGTGTTTTACCGAAATTCTATTTATTCGGGCGTTATTCCGCAAATTTCTGTGATTATGGGTCCGTGTGCCGGTGGTGCTGTTTATTCACCGGCGATAACTGATTTTGTTATTATGGTCGAGCAAACGTCACAAATGTTTATTACGGGACCGAAAGTGATCGAAACGGTTACTGGTGAAACGATAAGTGCAGAAGAATTAGGTGGTGCTCATATTCATAATACGATGAGTGGTAATGCTCATCTGCAAGCGAGCACCGAAGAAGAAGCTTTAGATTATGTGAAACAATTGCTTACATATTTGCCAAATAGTAATCAAGACAAATTACCTGCTGTTACGTACGAACCATCCACAACAGATGATATATGTCATGATTTGACAGAGATTGTTCCATATGATGCGACAAGACCTTATGACGTTAAAGAAGTCATTGACCAAGTCGTCGATGAGAACAGTTTTTTTGAAATTCATCGTGAGTTTGCGAAAAATATTGTGATCGGTTTTGCGAAAATTCAAGGGCGAGCGGTTGGCCTTGTTTGCAATCAACCGAAATACTTAGCAGGTAGTCTTGATATTGATTCAAGTGATAAGACATCCCGGTTCATTCGCTTTTGCGATTCATTTAATATTCCGCTAATTACGTTTGAAGATGTAACAGGATTTTTCCCTGGAGTTAAACAAGAACATGGTGGAATTATTCGTCACGGAGCAAAGATTTTGTATGCTTATTCGGAAGCAACCGTTCCAAAAATTACCGTTATTACTCGAAAAGCCTTTGGCGGAGCATATGTCGCCTTAAATAGTAAATCAATCGGTGCTGATATCGTTTATGCGTGGCCAAATGCCGAAATAGCTGTGATGGGTCCTGAAGGTGCAGCGAACATTATATTTGCCAAAGAAATCGCTGAGAGTGATGAGCCAGAGAAACTGCGTCAAGAAAAAATTGCTGAGTATCGTGAGCAATTTGCTAATCCTTATATTGCAGCAAGTTTAGGAATGGTTGATGATGTGATAGACCCACGTAAAACACGTCTAAAACTTATTCAAGCTTTAGAAATGCTGCATCATAAACATGAAAAACGCCCCTGGAAAAAACATGGAAATATTCCTTTGTAAATTGAGTGAATTATTTTAACCGTCGTATAATGAGCGACTAAACATTATATGGCGGTTTTTGTTTCGATGTTTAACAATTGATCGTGCGGCAGATCTTTAGGTGTCTATGATATAATGATAGTAATAGAACTATTTTCTTAAAGGGTGTTGGATATGGCGATTCAACAAAAAAGAAATAAAGCACGAGTCATTTATCATATTGATATGAATAGTTTTTATGCTTCCGTTGAAATGGCTCATGACCCAACGTTAAAAGGTAAACCAGTCGCCATTGCGGGAAATCCTAAACAACGTCGGGGAATTATTGTCACAAGCAGTTATGAAGCCCGTAGTTTCGGTGTACGAACGACGATGCCCTTATGGGAAGCGCGTAAATTATGTCCTCAGTTAATCGTTTTACCACCCAATTTTGAACGTTACCGAGAAGCATCTCGCCAAATGTTTCAATTAGTTGCTGAACTAACACCTCATGTTGAACCTGTTTCAATTGATGAAGGTTATATTGATGTTACAGATGTCAAACATGAAGGCACACCCATCGACACAGCGAAAATGTTACAAATTAAACTTAAAAAGAAATTAGATTTACCGAGCAGTATTGGTATTGGACCGAATAAATTTTTAGCTAAGATGGCTTCAGATATGAAAAAACCGATGGGAATAACTGTTTTAAGAATTCGCGATTTGCCTGAAAAACTATGGCCTTTGCCGATAGAAAAGATGTATGGTGTCGGCCAGAAAACAGCAGAAAAATTAAGTCAAATCGCCATTGAGACGATTGGTGACTTGGCGGAAGCTGATGGATATAAACTGACGCAACTGCTTGGGATTAACGGTGAACGGTTAAAAAATCGGGCCAATGGGATTGATCCACGCCATGTCGATCCAGAGGCTGTCAACGAATTTAAAAGTATCGGAAATTCTAAAACATTACCGCACGATACGACGGATGAAACAGAAATCCGTCAATTATTCGAACATTTAGCAACAACAATTGAGCAAAGGATGCATCGCCGTCAAGTAGCAGGGCTTAGCGTGCAAATTATGATTCGCTATTACAATCATCAAACGATCACACGGAGTCAAAAGTTGAATGATTACATTTATACAAAAGAGGATATTTTACAACATGCCTTAATATTGTTTCATAACCATTGGAATTTGCAACCGGTCCGTCTTTTAGGAATTACCGTGACAGATGTGATCGATAAACAGGCGATGACAAAACAATTAAATTTGTTTACGTATGAACAAGACATTGAAAAAGAGAAACTACAGGCGACGATTAACGATTTAACAAAAAAGTATGGTGCAAAGACGTTTAAACAATTAAAAGCACCACCTAATGATGCACCATTTCGCACGAGCTTTCAAAAAGATTTTTTAAACGATTATAAACGTTTCGATCACTAAAGGTTAAATTCCCAAAGATCGTTGGCAATTAATGATTGTTGAAAAATTTGTATGGCTTCTTGTTCAAGAGTTATTAATTCATCTTGCTGATAGCGTGAAGATATATGTGTTAATATAAGCTGTTTCACCTGTGCATTTTTTGCCAATTGAGCAGCTTCTTTCGCTGTTGTATGGTTATATTTTTCAGCCAAGTCTTGATGTTTATGACTAAACGTTGCTTCATGGACGAGAACGTCTGCGCCTTGTATGAAAGACGTTGCTAATTCAGGCTGCTTCGTGTCCCCCATAATACAAATCGTCCGACCTTTTTGACTTGGCCCGACAAAATCACTGCGATAAATTTTTTCCCCATTTTCCATAATTGTTACTTCATTTTCTTTAATTTGTTGAAAAATTGGCCCTGGTTGAATCCCTTTTTCAAGCAATTTATTCACGAGTAGTTTTCCAGGCCGGTCTTTTTCACTAACTTTGAAGCCATAACTCGTGACTCCATGGGTTAATCGTTGACTATGAACGGTTAACAAATCGTTGGAAAAAAGTTCGCCTTCAGTAATTTCTTTGATAATTAATGGATACGTAAGCTGTGTTTGACTCGCCTTTAAACTTGTTTTCACATAGTCTTTTATACCAATGGGTCCATAAATTGTTAATGGACTCA
>DATGTA010000048.1:0-2041 GCA_035302085.1 Bacillota bacterium | reverse complement strand
ATTTATCACTTGCGTTCGACTGTTGCTCAGTTTCCTTTTGAATACGATTGATAAACTGTCCCATTTTTTCTTTGAAAACAGAGACTAAAATGTCCTCTTTGTTTTCAAAATATAAATAAATTGTCCCGTCAGCTACACCGGCTTTTTTTGCAATTTTCGCCACCTGAGAAGCGTGGTAACCATTTTCAGCAATCACCCGAACGGCGGCATCAATAATTTGTTTATATTTTGGTCGTTGTCGTTTCATCTAATTCTCCTTAAAATTAGTAGATAAACTACGAATTGAATGAACAATCATTCATTTATATCGTAACGAATGATTGTTTGCTTGTCAATTTGTAAGAGATAAGGAGAATTTTTGTCGACTCATGACCTATGATTCATCCGATGATGCTTTGGCCTTTAATTTCTCGATATCTGTCTCAACAAGTTTTCGTTTTAAAATTTTACCAACAGCTGTCTTTGGTACTTCATCTTTAAATACATAAATTCGTGGAACTTTAAAAGCTGCAAGATGTATTCGGCAAAATTTATCTAATTCCTCTTCGGTGACTTGATAGCCATCCTTTAATACAACATAGGCTTTGACGGTTTCTCCACGATAATCATCGGGAATTCCTGCCACAGATACTTCTAAAATTGCTTCATGTTCGTACAATACTTCTTCAACTTCCCTTGGATAAATATTAAATCCACCAGCGATGATCATATCGCTTTTTCGATCGACGATATAAAAGAAACCTTCCTCGTCCATATAACCGAGATCACCAGTGAGTAGCCAACCATCTTTTAGAGCCTCAGCGGTCTCTTCCTCGTCATTCCAATAACCAACCATTACTTGCGGCCCCTTAATTGCTATTTCCCCAACTTCACCTATTTCAACTTCTTCAAGGGTGCCCATTTTAACGACCTTTGAATCAGTGTCCGGCCAAGGAACCCCAATACTACCATTAATTCGTTTCGTCCATAGGAAGTTTGCGTGGGTTACAGGGGATGTTTCAGTTAAGCCATATCCTTCGACAAGCTTTCCACCAGTAATTCGTTCAAACTGTTCTTGTACTTCCACAGGTAAAGCTGCGGAACCACTAATACATGCCTCAATTGAAGATAAATCATATTTTTTAATATCAGGATGATTGAGTAAACCGACATAAATCGTTGGTGCCCCAGGAAAAAGGGTTGGTTCCAATTTATCAATTGTTTTTAAAACCTCACCAGCATCAAATTTAGGTAATAGGACAATTTTTGAACCCATCATAATCGACATATTCATAACTGTTGTCATACCATAAACATGGAAGAAAGGTAAAACTCCTAAAACTACTTCTTTTCCTTCTTCCGATTTATACAACCAATGACGGCTCATTTGCACATTCGCAACTAAGTTATAATGCGTTAACATTACCCCTTTTGGATGACCCGTTGTTCCCCCAGTATATTGCAATAACGCTAAATCTTTCTTTGCATCAACAGGAACGCTTTCATAAGTGGCCGGTGTATGCTTAATAATGTCACGCCAAACGTGGGTTGCTTCATCTGCCTCTACTTTGACTACCATATTATACTGACGCCTTTGAATAAAGGGATAAATTAGATTTTTTGGAAAAGGTAAATAATCTTTAATTTCCGCAACAATGACATGTTTTAAATCTGTATCATCTTTAACATTTGACACACGTGGTAATAAAATATCTAAACAAACGATAAATTCCGAGCCCGAGTCATTCATTTGATACAATAATTCACGCTCTGTATAAAGTGGATTTGTTTGAACAACAATACCACCAGCCAGTAACGTACCATAATAACAGACAACTGCTTGTGGTGTATTCGGCAACATAATTGCTACTCGATCACCTTTTTCTAGACCGAGCTTTTGCAAATAATGGGCGAATTTTTTTGACTCTGTATACAATTCAGCATACGTCATTTCCTTCCCCATAAAGTGAAGCGCTTTCAAGTCCGCGAATCGTTCAGAATTTTCGATCAACATCTCATGAAGCCCAATCTCATCATAGGAAATCGAATGTGGAATTTCCTC
>DATGTA010000047.1:0-3646 GCA_035302085.1 Bacillota bacterium | reverse complement strand
GTTTATCAGCCAGCGGTCAATCATTTAATGGGTCATGTTATATTAACAAAAACATTAAAAGATGCCAATGACATTGCACGCCATGTAAATTATCGCTACCGAATTGTCACGCTGACAGGTGATGTTGTCAATCCAGGTGGTTCGATGGCCGGTGGGGCTAAACAGCGTAAAAATCAGTCATTATTTACACGTGATCAAGAGTTGAAAAAGAGTAATCAAAAAGTTGCTCAATATGAACGAAGCATTCAAGATTATGAACGAACGTTGAAACAAGAAGAGGCAACGATTGCTAAGTTACAGCAAACGATCGAAACTGAGCAAACGACATTAAACGAAAAACAGCAACTTTTTAACGAAATTGACAAACAATATCAAGAAATACAAACAACGTACAAAGTTGCCAAAGAAAATTTACACCTCTTTCATGTAGATCTTGATGAATCAACGAAAGAACAACGTCATTTACGTCAGCGTCAAGAAAAGCTGAAAAAAGAATTAGTCACGATAAAAAACGACCTTACGACCATCGATGAGCAAGTTAATCAATTAACAAATCAACAACAATCATTGAAAACGCATGAACAAACATTACAAACAAATATTCATCATTATGAAATAACACTTGCTGAATTAGATGAGCGCTTTAAAAATGAACAAGAAAAATGTCACGCAACAAAAGAACAAATGAAAGGTATAGAAGAAACGATTCATCAATTGCAAACGAATTTAGCTAAACTTATCGAATCAAAAGTTAGTGAGACAGAAAAAGAACAGTTACGTGACCAAATAACACGTAAGCGTCAATTAATCGAAGAAGAAACAGAAAAAATCAAAAATCTTCGCCAATCTCGTCTTGAACAAATGCAAGCGATCGAATATGAAGAAAGAGAATTAAAAGAAGCACAAAAGCAACATGAAAAACTCGTTCATGTGCTCCAAGAAAAAGAAGTTGCAGCGACACGTTTTGATGTCGCATTAGAAAATAAATTATCTCACTTACAAACTGAATATAAAATGACGTTTGAGCGAGCCAATGAATTATATGAAAAAACAGATGATATTGCTGCCTCGAAAAAAGTAGTCGGTCAAATGAAACGAGAGATTGAAAAACTTGGCACCGTCAACTTAGGTGCGATTGATGAATATGAACGAATGACCGAACGATATCAATTTTTGATGGAGCAAAAAACTGACCTAGATGAAGCAAAAAGGTCTTTATTTGCCTTAATCGCTGAGATGGATGAAACGATGAAAAAACGATTTTCAACGACTTTTGATAAAATTAAACGAGAATTTACGACTGTTTTTAAACAGTTATTTGATGGTGGTCATGCAAAATTACAATTAACAGATCCGCAAAATGTGTTAGATACAGGCATTGAAATTGTCGCTCAGCCCCCAGGTAAAAAACTCCAACACTTAGGTTTATTATCTGGCGGTGAACGTGCCTTAACGGCGATTGCTTTATTATTCGCCATTTTACGTGTCAGACCTGTGCCATTTTGTGTGCTCGATGAAGTTGAAGCAGCCCTTGATGAAGCAAATGTCGTTCGTTTTGCTAAATATTTAAAAAAACATCGTGAAGAGACACAATTTATCGTCATTACTCACCGTAAAGGAACGATGGAAGAAGCGGATGTGCTCTATGGAGTGACGATGCAAGAATCAGGTGTTTCTCGATTAGTCTCTGTTCGGTTAGAAGATACAACTGAATTAGTAAAATCATAAGGAAGTGAAAGAAGTCAATGAATTTTTTTGAACGACTAAAAAACCGATTCGTTAAAAAAGAAGATAAAGCGACGACAGAACGTTATACAGAAGGGATGGAAAAAACTCGCCAATCGTTTACGAGTCGAATAAATGATTTAATTGCTCGTTATCGAACGGTTGATGAAGAATTTTTTGAAGAACTAGAAGAAGTATTAATTATGGCGGATGTAGGAGTTATGACGGTTATGGATTTAATTGATGAACTCAAAATGGAAGTGAAACGCCAAAATATTAAAGACCCAAAAGAAGTTCAAAATGTCATATCCGAAAAACTCGTTGATATTTACTACGGGGATGATGATGAGTCATTGCAACAGCTCTCTTTAGCAGATGATGATTTATCGATTATTCTTGTCGTTGGTGTCAATGGTGTTGGTAAAACAACATCGATTGGAAAGCTTGCCCATCAATTTAAACAAGAAGGTAAACATGTCATGCTAGCTGCTGGTGATACATTTCGTGCAGGAGCGATTGAACAATTAGACGTATGGGGAGAGCGAGCCGGTGTTGAAGTGATCAAACAGTCGGAAGGCAGTGATCCAGCGGCTGTTATTTTTGATGGAATTAAAGCAGCTAAAGCACGTGGAGCAGATATTTTAATTTGTGATACGGCTGGTCGTTTACAAAACAAAGTCAATTTAATGAATGAATTAGCAAAAATTAACCGTGTAATCCAGCGAGAAATACCCGAAGCACCTCATGAAGTATTACTCGTCTTAGATGCAACAACGGGCCAAAATGCTTTAAGCCAAGCAAAAACATTTTCCGAAGCGACAGATGTCTCAGGCATCGTTTTAACAAAACTTGATGGTACCGCTAAGGGTGGAATTGTTTTAGCGATTCGCCATGAATTGCAACTTCCGGTTAAATTTGTCGGACTTGGTGAGCAAATGAATGATTTGAAAGCTTTTGATCCGTATGCATTTGTCTACGGTTTATTTAGTGATATGATGCATGATGATGACACTTCAGTTTCTTGACAGATCACTAACAAGTTCGTATGATGTATGTAAAGTAATTCTACTTAACAAAGGGTGGGCATTGTGTTAGAGAAAACGATGCGATTAAATCGATTGTTCGATTTTTATGCTCCATTATTAACAGACAAACAAAAGGAGTATATGACTTTATATTATCATGAAGACTATTCTTTAGCAGAAATTGCTACATATGCCCACGTATCACGTCAAGCGGTTTATGACAATTTAAAACGAACAGAACAAACGTTAGAGAACTATGAAAAGAAATTACAACTTTATGCCACATATAAACAACGAAACGATTTGTTAAATGAGTTGCAAGACTTAGTTAACAAACATGCAACAAAACATGAACAATTATCAATGATTCAACAAATAAAAGATTTAAGTTAGGAGGACACCTTCTATGGCATTTGAAGGATTGGCCGATCGTCTGCAACAGACGATAAAAAAGCTTACGGGAAAAGGAAAAGTAAGTGAACAAGATGTTAATACGATGGCTCGGGAAATTCGGTTAGCTTTGCTTGAAGCTGACGTTAACTTTAAAGTTGTTCGTGATTTTATCAATCGCGTGAAAGAACGAGCAGTTGGTCAAGAAGTGATGGAAAGTTTAACACCTGGTCAACAAGTTGTTAAAGTTGTTAAAGACGAACTTGCCGAACTAATGGGTGGTGAAGAAAGTAAAATAGCTGTCGCTGATCGCCCCCCAACAGTCATAATGATGGCAGGTCTTCAAGGAGCTGGTAAAACGACAACGACAGGTAAGTTAGCGAATTTACTTAGAAAACAATATAACCGCTCACCATTGCTTGTCGCTTGTGACGTTTATCGTCCGGCAGCCGTTGATCAATTACAACGATTAGGTAAACAATTAAATATGCCTGTTTTTGAAAAGG
>DATGTA010000046.1:0-2827 GCA_035302085.1 Bacillota bacterium | reverse complement strand
ACAAAATTAATGACTCGATCTTGCATTTTATCTAAATACTCAAACGTTTGCGGGACCCCGATTACTAATCCCGTTAAACGGACAGGATGAATGGTCATTGTTGCTGTAGGTGTAATAAAACTATAGTCAGTACTTACAGCTACAGGAACACCAATCGAGTGTCCACCCCCTAAAACAATTGATACCGTCGGCTTGGATATTGAGGCGATCATTTCTGCTAGAGCAAGACCCGCTTCAACGTCGCCACCGATCGTATTTAATAAAACGACTAATCCTTTAATTTTTGGATTTTGCTCAATAGCAATTAATTGAGGTAATACATGTTCATATTTTGTCGTTTTATTTTGTGGAGGCAACTCGATATGTCCTTCGACTTGACCAATAATCGTTAGCACATGAACATTTGCATCCGGAGATTCGGGGATTTTTGTTTGTCCGAGAGCTTCAATTTTTTTAATGATTGATGAACTTTCATCTTTAGTTGCTTTATTTTGCTCCATATTCATAAATAGTTGACGCCTCCTCAAAATGTATATCATTTGTAGTATGAACAAATGACTTAAGAACATGCTTAGGTTGGCAAAATAAAAAACACCCCTAGAATTAGACTTTTGGTCAAACTCTAGCGGTGCACATCATAATCTGATGTTTTATTAAGAAGTTAATTATATCATTTTCGGTGATATATTAAGTTCAAACGCTTCATGCAAGGCATTTAATGCTTTTGGTAAGTCTGTATCACGTATAAGCACCCAAATCGTCGTATGACTGTCAGCTGCTTGATAGATTTGTATGTTTTCTTTCGTCAATGCTTGAACGATGCGTGAAGCAACCCCAGGCACTCCAGTCATTCCCGCTCCGACTACAGATACTTTTGCAAAATGTTGTTGTATGTCATAGTTATAAGCTAATGTGTCTAAAATTCGTTCCGTTTGCTCAACGTGTTCATTTGAAACGGTATAAGCAATGTCATTTTGTGAAATATTAATAAAATCAACTGAAATATTAGCTTCCGCCATCGCTCGAAAAACGTTTGCTTGGATCGTTTGATCGTCTGTATTTGCTTGCACGACCACTTGTGAAATATCATCAATATGTGTAACACCAGTCACTAATCGATCAGGAATTCGCTGACCTGTTGGCTGGCGCAATGATGTGATTAACGTTCCTAAATCATCTGTATAAGTTGACCTGACACGTAAAGGAACTTCTGCATGCATCGCTATTTCGACGGCACGTGGATGAACGACTTTCGCTCCTTGATAAGCTAAGTGACATATTTCCATATATGTGACGACATCTAAACATCGCGCATTTTCAACCATTCGTGGATCAGCGGTCATAATACCATTAACATCGGTAAATATGTCAACTCGCTTTGCTTTCGTTGCAGCAGCTAATGATGCGGCTGTCGTATCACTTCCACCCCGACCAAGTGTCGTTAAATCACCTGAACTCGTCTGTCCTTGAAAGCCAGCAACGATAATGACGTCGACATGATTAAAAGTGTCAAAAATACGTTTAGGATTCACTTTTTTAATCGTTGCATCGCCAAATGATTCATCCGTTAAAATGCCTGCTTGCGGACCTGTTAAAGCGGTTGCTTCAATATTTTCATCAGTTAATTCACTTGTCAAAACAACCGAAGAAATAATTTCACCACATGACATGAGCATGTCTGTCTCACGTTTAAGTGTTTGGGTCGCTCGTTTAGAAACTAGATTTAATAACGAATCTGTTGCATATGGTTCAGGATTTCTACCAAGTGCTGAGACGACGACGATCACTTTAAAATTTTCAGATAAGGCCTGTTTAATGTGACGAATGACATGTTGACGACTTTTTTGATCACCGACTGATGTACCACCATATTTTTGAACTAATATTTGCATGATTTTCACCTAATATTTTTAATATGTCATTAAATTATTTGCTTTTCAATGAGCGTTTCTGCAATTTGAACCGTGTTTAAAGCAGCACCTTTCATTAAGTTATCACTAACAACCCATAAATGAAATCCACGGTCATTGTGTAAATCTTGACGAATACGTCCGATAAACACTTCTTCTTTACCTGTTGCTTCAAGTGGTGTTGGATATGTTTGTGTTTGAATATCATCTTGTAAAACGATGCCTGGCGCTTTTCTTAAAACGTCTTTTAAATCATCGACAGATACTCCATCTTTTTCCACTTCAATAAAAACACTTTCTGAATGTGATGTAACGACTGGCAGACGCACACATGTTGCTGCCACAGATAAATTTGGCTGTTCCATAATTTTCTTCGTCTCATTAATCATTTTCATTTCTTCAGCTGTATAACCGTTTGCTTCAAAAACGTCAATTTGTGGTAAAGCATTAAAAGCAATCGGGTAATGTTTTTCATCTGCTGCGACTGGTAAAAGATTCGCTTCCATTTCTTCACCTTTTAAGTATTGATCAATTTGTGTTCTTAATTCTTCAACCGCACTTAAACCAGCACCTGAAACCGCTTGGTATGTAGATACAATGACATTCGTTAAGCCGAATTGTTTTAAAATAGGTTGTAAAGCAACAACCATTTGTATCGTCGAGCAATTCGGATTTGCGATTAATCCTTCATGTTGTTCAAGGGCATGTGCATTCACTTCAGGAACGATCAACGGTACATTTTCATCCATACGAAAGGCACTCGTATTATCAATAACGATTGCCCCACGCTCAATGGCTGATTCTGCTAATTGTTTCGTTACAGATCCTCCTGCTGAGAAAAAAGCAATATCAATCGTTTCAAATTGCTCAGGAGTCGCTTCTTGGATAATAATCTCTTTTCCATGAAAAGTTGTTTT
>DATGTA010000045.1:0-2144 GCA_035302085.1 Bacillota bacterium | reverse complement strand
AAAACTTTTTTAAATCGACATTTTTTCACCCAATCCGCTCGTTTGTTCGCTTGTATAAAACTAAATGATGATGCTATAATTGATAAGAATGACCACTTTGAGAAACTATCCCAAATATTTCATATAGAAGATACGATTATTCAGAAAGATTCTACAAACGAACAAAATAATTACCAAATTCTCTATGGACATACACATTTGTTTACGGAATCTCTTCAAGTGAATGATCATTCAATGAATGTTCATTTAGTAAAAAGAAATCAAGAACAACAAACTGCATTTTTCATAGGCACACCTATCCTACTGAATGAATATTAATAAATATAACGAATATTGAATTGAAGGAGATCTGTTAAATGGAGAAGATCATCGTTAAAGGCGGACAACGATTACAGGGCACCGTTCGTGTTGAAGGTGCAAAAAATGCAGTCTTACCGATCATTGCTGCCAGTATATTAGCTAGTAAAGGAAAAAGTGTTATTACAAATGTTCCATCATTGGCAGATGTTTACACGATAAATGAAGTTATTCGTAATATGAAAGCACGTGTTATCTTTAATGGACAAAAAGTAATTGTCGATGCAACAGGTGTATTGACGACAGAAGCACCCTTTGAATTTGTTCGTAAAATGCGCGCATCTGTTCTCGTACTAGGACCCCTACTTGCTCGTTATGGCCATGCAAAAGTTGCGATGCCCGGTGGTTGTGCCATCGGTTCACGGCCAATTGATTTACATTTAAAAGGTTTTGAAGCGATGGGGGCATCGGTTGAAGTCGGTCACGGTTATGTTGAAGTGACAACACCTAATAAAGCACGTTTACAAGGGGCAAAAATTTATTTAGATATGCCGAGTGTCGGTGCAACGGAGAACATTATGATGGCAGCTACATTGGCAGAAGGAACAACAATTATCGAAAATTGTGCAAAGGAACCAGAAATTGTCGATTTAGCCAATTACTTAAATAAAATGGGGGCTCAAGTTATTGGGGCTGGAACGGAAACGATCCGTATTGAAGGTGTTGCTCATTTAAAAGGTGCGGAGCATGTGACAATTCCAGACCGTATTGAAGCGGGAACGTTTATGGTCGCTGCCGCTATTACAGGTGGAAATGTTCTTATTCAAGATGCCATCTCAGAACATTTGCGCCCTGTCATAGCTAAATTAACAGAAATGGGAGTGACCGTTGAACAAGAAGAAGATGGTTTACGTGTCATTGGTCCAGATCAATTACAGACGACAGATATTAAAACTTTACCATACCCGGGCTTTCCAACAGATATGCAATCACAAATGATGGCTCTCATGTTATCTGCCAAGGGAACAAGCGTTATGACAGAAACTGTTTTTGAAAATCGTTTCATGCATGTTGAAGAATTTCGTCGGATGAATGCGAACATCAAAATCGAAGGTCGAAGTGTTATGATTGAAGGATCTAATCAAATTCAAGGTGCAGAAGTAGCTGCAACAGATTTACGAGCGGCTGCTGCGTTAATATTAGCGGGTCTAGGGGCAAAAGGGACGACAGAAGTTGTTGAACTTTACCATTTAGACCGTGGTTATGTTGACTTTGTAAAAAAACTAGCAACACTCGGTGCAGATATTACACGTCTTACCCCTTCAGAAGCAACGAGGCCACAACCTAAAAGTAAAAATGTTGTTAAATCAAGTTATCGACCGAATCAAATCGTCGCAGATTTTTAAACGCATCAATCGATCAAAGCAGTCAGCCGTTTTTTTAAAAAAGAGCAGTTGACTGTTTTTTAATGTTTAAATTTATTAATGTCAATAAAAATAGGTTCTAACATCGTATACTTTTGTATATGTTAACTAATAGAACAATATATATTTTTATATAAAATCTATTAAAAAACAATTAAAGGAGTATACGATGAAACCATTTAAAACGTCTCATAAAAAATCACTTGGCCCTAAAAGTAACTTTCAATCAAAGCAATTCTCACCGAAAAACCACTTAGAGACATTTCAAATAACAAATTACCCTGAAGAAAACATCTTTTTAAAGCTATTACGAAAAATGCTTCACCAACCGATTCTCATCGGGACATTATTTATTTTGTTTATTATTTTACTCATTCCAACAGCGATCGTTCATTTCGTTGCAAAAGATGAGACAGTTGTTTT
>DATGTA010000044.1:0-2880 GCA_035302085.1 Bacillota bacterium | reverse complement strand
TGCAATAGTTATATACGCATCACGGCGTAAATATGTCATAAATTTAAAAAATACTTTTTAAATAATTGTTGGCTGAATTTATCGCTATTATCAGGTAAACTAAAGATTAACATTTAATATTGTTCATAAAACAGCAAACTAACTAGTATCAAAATTTAATGGCTTAAATAACAAAGTTTTGGAAAAAGATAAATATTTAACACGGAGGCGTTAATGATGAAGTTTATTGTGGCTCCTGACTCTTTTAAAGGAACTTTATCGCAAATTGATGTAGCGAATGTGATGAAAGAATCGATATTTAATAAGTTACCAACAGCTGAAGTTATATTAAAGCCGATGGCCGATGGTGGTGAAGGCACGCTTGATGCTTTGCTAACCGCTACTACTCTGAGTGAGCGAATAACACTTGAAATAACAGGGCCGATTGGCAAGAAAATAACAACAAATATCGGCATTATTCACCATAATACAGTTGTCATTGAAGTCGCAGCAATTGCTGGCCTTCCACTTGTTCCTGAATCAAAACGTCATCCGTTTCATACAACGACATATGGAGTCGGTGAAGCGATTAAATATGCACTTGATCAAGGCTTTAAAAAGTTCATTATTGGACTAGGCGGAAGTGCCACAAACGATGGCGGTCTAGGTATGTTACAAGCATTAGGAGCAACGATGCGAACGAAAAAGCAACAACAGGCAGGTATTTTTGGAAAAGATTTACTCGAAATAACAAATATTGATTTAAGTACATTAGATGAACGAATATGGGATACAGATATTGTGATTGCGAGTGATGTTGATCAGCCATTATATGGAAAAAATGGCGCAACATATATGTTTGGACCACAAAAAGGATTGAAGCAAGCGGAGTTAAAAAAGGTTGATCAGGCAATTAAAAATTATGCGGGCCATTTGGAAAGGGCAGCTCAATTAACTCATTCCTACACCGTACATAGAGGTGCTGGGAGTGCGGGGGGGCTTGGTTTTGCTTTACTTGTTATAAATGGTCAGCTCATTTCTGGTGCAAAAATTGTGAGTGAGATGATTAATTTAGAAGAAGCGATCGCTAGTTCTGATGTTGTTTTTACTGGTGAAGGAAAAAGTGATGAACAAACACTTGATGGGAAAGCGCCAGGGTATGTTGCAAAAATAGCTCAAGCACATGGCGTACCGGTCATTTTAGTTTCCGGAAGTGTTTCTGATAGCCATTTGCTTGATAAACATTTTTCTCAAATATATTCATTAGTTGATGATCATGTTTCGCTACAACAGGCGATGAATGAAACAAAAGATGTTTTGTCGAAAAAAATGCACCACATTTTAACAGCAAAAAACACTAGCTAGTCTATATAAGTTAGATCTAGCTAGTGACTTTTATTAATGATTTATGGATTAAAATAGAAACATCTCTTTGATTGGCTACATATTTCGGCGATATTGTCCACCAACTTCATATAATGCCTGCGTAATTTGGCCAAGGCTAGCCACTTTCACTGTTTCCATAAGTTCTGCAAAAATATTTCCATTAGATGTTGCGACTTGCTTTAAGCGAGCAAGTGCTCCATCGACATGTTCTTTGTTTTTCGCTTGAAATTTATGCAGTTCGACAATTTGATGTTCCTTTTCTTCAGTAGACGCCCGAGCCAATTCCATTGAATCTAGTTCCTCTTCAGACGTCGGTGTTGGGCTGACATACGTATTTACACCGATAATTGGCAGTTCGCCTGAATGTTTTTGCTGCTCATAGAAAAGTGATTCTTCTTGAATTTTACCCCGTTGATATTGGCGTTCCATGGCGCCAAGCACACCACCGCGGTCATTAATCCGCTCAAATTCTTGTAAAACAGCTTCTTCGACAAGGTCTGTCAACTCTTCAATAATAAATGATCCTTGTAAGGGATTTTCATTTTTTGTTAGGCCAAGCTCACGGTTAATAATCATTTGAATGGCCATTGCTCGACGAACGGATTCTTCAGTTGGTGTTGTCACCGCTTCATCATAGGCATTCGTATGCAAGGAATTACAATTATCCTGAATCGCAATCAATGCTTGAAGCGTCGTGCGAATATCGTTAAAAGCAATTTCCTGAGCGTGTAAAGAGCGTCCAGATGTTTGTATATGATATTTTAATTTTTGACTTCTTTCGTCAGCCCCATATTTTTCACGCATAACAATCGCCCAAATGCGCCGGGCGACCCGGCCAATGACTGTGTATTCGGGATCAAGGCCATTTGAGAAGAAAAATGATAAATTCGGGGCAAAATCATTAATATCCATACCTCGACTTAAATAATATTCAACATATGTCAATCCATTCGCTAATGTAAATGCGAGCTGTGTAATCGGATTTGCACCCGCTTCAGCAATATGATAGCCAGAAATTGATACTGAGTAATAATTACGGACATTGTTTTCAATAAAATACTGTTGAATATCACCCATCATTCGTAAAGCAAATTCTGTTGAAAAAATACATGTGTTTTGTCCTTGATCTTCTTTTAAAATATCTGCTTGAACAGTCCCTCGTACGACATTTAATGTTTTTGCTTTGATGTCGTTATATTCTTCAGTCGTTGGTTGACGGGCATTTTCATCGATAAATTTATCGATTTGCTGGTCAATCGCTGTGTTAAAAAACATCGCTAAAATAATCGGTGCTGGCCCGTTAATCGTCATTGAAACAGATGTTAATGGGTCAGTTAAATCAAACCCAGCATAAAGTTTTTTCATATCATCGAGTGTACAAATGCTTACACCGCTTTCGCCAACTTTTCCATAAATATCCGGTCGTTTTGAAGGATCCTCACCGTATAGTGTCACTGAGTCAAAAGCGGTTGATAGACGTTTCGCTTGTTCGCCTTCTGATAAGTAATGGAACCG
>DATGTA010000043.1:0-8436 GCA_035302085.1 Bacillota bacterium | reverse complement strand
CATTATTTGCGCCCATTGGTGAAGCGGGGCAAAAAAAGCTCGCAGAAAAACATGTACTCATCATCGGTTTGGGAGCCCTTGGGTCAGGTAGTGCGGAGATTTTAGCGCGTTCGGGAGTTGGCCAACTAACGATTGTTGATCGCGACTACATTGAATGGAGCAACTTGCAACGCCAACAACTTTATACAGAAGAAGATGCGAAAAGACGTCTACCAAAGGCCGTTGCAGCGAAACGTCATTTAGAAGCGATAAATTCAGACATTAAAATCGATGCCCATGTGCTCGATGTCACACCGGAGGAGATGGAGCGCTTAATCGATGGTGTTGATCTTATGTTAGATGCGACAGATAATTTTGATATACGAATGATTATGAATGATATTTCCCAAAAATACAAAATACCATGGATATACGGTTCTATCGTCGGTAGTTATGGGATTACGTATACAATTATGCCCGAAGAAAAACCATGTTTGTATTGTGTGATGAATGGTGTTCCTTCTGGTGGGCAAACGTGTGATACGGTTGGGGTCATTAGTCCGGTCGTCGGCATGGTTATTATGCATCAAACGGTTGAGGCATTAAAATATTTAACGGGTAATTTTTCTAATATGCGTAAAGAGATTCTGTCGTTTGATCTTTGGACGAATGAACAGTCGAAAATTAATGTTAAGCGATTGAAAAAATCAGATTGCCCATCATGTGGTAGTGAGCCAACTTATCCATTTTTACAATTTGATAACCAGTTAAAATCAGCGGTGCTTTGTGGTCGTGATTCCGTACAAATTCGGCCATCTGAAAAAGAAACCCGTGATCTATCTGCTCTTGCTCAATCGTTAGAAAAAACGACTGGAAACGTTGAGTTAAACCCATTTCTTTTATCATATTCAATTGGGTCTGAGCGGCTCGTTTTATTTGCGGATGGTCGGGCGATTATTCATGGAACGAAAGATATCGACCATGCTCGTACGTTGTATCACCGCTATTTTGGTTAGTTTTTTAGTCAACGGAATTTACTGAAGATGAGGTGAATGTCATGGACGTTCAAACACTGACAAAGTTTCCACAAATAACGAATGAAAAACTGCTTCAAATGTATGAACAAATGTTATTGATTCGCCGATTTGAAGAAAAAGTTGACGAATTATTCAAACAAGGACTTATTTATGGAACGACCCATTTATGTATCGGGCAAGAGGCGACTGCTGTAGGTACGTGCGCTGTTTTACAAGCTGGTGATAAAATTACGAGTACACATCGTGGCCATGGTCATAGTATTGCACATGGGGCAAGTATTGACCGAATGATGGCAGAGTTATTTGGGCGAACAACCGGTTACTGTAAAGGTAAAGGTGGTTCAATGCATATTGCCGATGTTGAAAGTGGTAATTTAGGAGCTAATGGGATTGTCGCTGGGAGTATCCCGCTTGCTGTAGGGGCTGCTTTAACAGCGAAAATGCAAGGGTTGTCATATGTGACTGTCTGTTTTTTTGGTGATGGTGCGACAAATGAAGGAAGTTTTCATGAAGCATTAAATATGGCATCAATTTGGCAGCTTCCGGTCGTTTTCGTTTGTGAAAATAATCAATATGGAATGTCTAGTTCGGTTAAAGAGATGACAAATATAAAACATTTATCAACGCGAGCAAAAGCTTATGGTTTTCCCGGTGTAACGATTGATGGGAATGATTTAATCCAGGTAGTTGAAACAACTCATGAAGCGGTAACCCGAGCCCGTGCAGGCCAAGGTCCCACATTGATTGAAATGGAAACATATCGTTGGATGGGGCACTCTAAAAGTGACCGGGGAAAATATCGTACAGAAACAGAAGTAAACGCCTGGAAAGAACGAGATCCAATTAGGCGTTATGAGCAGGTACTGCATGATGCTGAATTGTTGTCAGCCGACAAAATAGAGGAAATTAAACAAATGGTTGAATCTCATGTGCAAGCCGCTATTGAATATGCAGAAAAAAGTCCAAAGCCAGTACCTGAGGATGTTATAAGTGATGTGTATGCTCCATGACAAATGAGCGAATCATCACTTATTTAGAAGCCGTTCGTGAAGCAATGGTTCAAGAAATGCGCCAAAATGAAAATGTCTTTTTACTCGGTGAAGATATTGGAATTTATGGGGGAGCTTTCGGTGTGACAGAAGGGATGATTGCTGAATTTGGTCCTGAACGTATTCGCAATACCCCGATTAGTGAATTAGGAATGGCCGGAGTTGCGGTTGGGGCGGCTTTAACAGGTATGCGACCAATTGTTGATTATCAATTTTCCGACTTTTTAACGATTGGTATGGACCAGATCGTTAACCAAGCTGCAAAAGTTCGCTATATGTACGGTGGTAAGGCTGAAGTGCCTCTTGTGATTCGAACACCAAGTGGAGCAGGTACAGGAGCAGCGGCTCAACATTCACAAAGTTTAGAAGCGTGGATGGCGCATATTCCAGGACTTAAAGTTGTTCAACCAGCAACCGCTTATGATGCCAAAGGATTACTAAAAGCGGCGATTAATGATAACAATCCTGTTATTTTTTATGAACATAAATTGCTTTATAAAACATCCTCTCAAGTGCCGGAAAAATTATACGAAATCCCCCTTGGAAAGGCTGATGTCAAACGTGAAGGACATGATTTAACGATTATTGCGACAGCTATTATGGTCCATCGCGCCCTTGAAGCAGCATCGATTTTAGCGAAGGAAGGAATAGATGTTGAAATTATTGATCCAAGAACACTCGTACCACTCGATGAAGCAACGATTTTACAATCTGTCGCCAAAACAGGTCGAGCGTTAATCGTCCATGAAGCAGTCAAACGAGGAGGTTACGGGGGCGAAATCGCGAGTATTATCGGCGAAAAAGCATTCCATCATTTACAAGCACCGATTAAACGCCTTGGGGCATTACCAACACCAGTCCCTTATAGTGAAATTTTAGAACGAGCAGCGATTCCACAAGTAGATGATATTGTTAAAGAGGCAAGATCACTTATAAAATATGAAGTTTCCTAAGATGAATAATAACTTTGCTTAAATTAAACGAATAAATGATTTATAATGAAAAATATTAGATATTTTTTGCTACAGCATATGGGAGGCTTCATTGACATGACTCATCAACAGCGAACAATAAGCAACTTTTTACCTGGAATTATGCTAAGTGTTATCATTATGTTACTCGGAATTTACATCACTTTTTTATTAAGCAAAGGTTTAGTCGCTTTTAATATACTTCCAGAAGGTAGTGCAAGTCCGATCTCAAGCATTTTTGTAGCCATTATTATCGGTATTTTAATCCGTAATGTGATAGGCTTGCCTGCTTTTTTTATGAGCGGCATTTCATTTTCAGTTAAATATGCTCTACGTGCGGGAATTATTTTACTTGGTCTTCGCCTAAGTTTAGCTGAAGCATTAAAACTTGGAGCGTGGGGGATCCCCTTAATTGTTACATGTATTGCCGTCGGTTTAACGGTCACACTATATTTCACAAATAAAATGAATCAATCTCGTCGTCTCGGGACATTAATCGCCTGTGGAACAGGGATTTGTGGGGTAACAGCCATCATGGCGACTTCACCAGTTATTCGAGCAAAAGATAATGAAATTTCTTATGCCGTTGCGAATATAACGATTTTTGGTTTAGTTAGTATGCTCTGTTATCCATTTTTAGCTTATTTATTTTTCAGTGGCGACCCTATTAAAGCAGGTCTTTTTCTTGGAACAGCTGTTCACGATACAGCCCAAGTGACTGGTGCTGCATTAATTTTTAGTGAGATGTATGATTTAGAAGCAGCCGTTAATGTGGCAACGGTCACTAAGTTAACGCGAAACTTATTTATCATTGCGGTCATTCCACTTGTTTCATATTTGTTTTTTAAACATTCAACACCTACAGACGAAGTAGAGACTCAGTCAACAAGCATTCCTAAATGGTATCAACTAATTCCACTATTTGTTATTGGTTTTTTACTTTTGGCTTGTATTCGAACCGTTGGTGATATGACATTAGCCCAAACTGGAAAAGCGTTTTGGTTATTTGCCGAACAAACATGGACAACCTTTTATGAAAAAAGCAGTTCTTTTGGAACAACTTATTTATTAGGAACAGCGATGGCCGGTGTTGGCTTATCGACAGATTTTAAAATGTTTAAAGGTCTCGGTTTAAAACCATTTTATATTGGCTTGATTGCTGCGATTAGCGTTGGATTCGTTAGCTTGTTGCTTATTTCATTATTTGGCCAATGGGTCGTTATTTAAGTTAAATGTGTGTCGTGCTTGAAGAAAAATAAAATGATCATTTCCCAGGAAATAATTTGTCAAATACTGTTAAAAAATGAAAGCCTCCAACGAAACGTGTTGAAGGCTTTTTGGACGTTTATTGACAAATTATTTTTTTCTAAATTGACTACCTTTACTTTTCGCTCGTAGTTTTGCTTGTAATTGACCCACTTTTGATTTTTGAGCAGCTGTTTTTTCATGATCTATACTAACAACTACATAAGTATTATTTACTTTTCTTAATTTCACCCAATCATGTGCTTTGGCACCACTTGGTAAGTCATCTTGTGAGACGACAATTTCCTTACCAATTGCCTCGATTAAAATAACGGCTTGATTTCCATCAGCAAAACGATCAATAACACCACGCATAGGCAAATCCTCCAATCATTTATTGACGATTAATATCGTTTGCAAAGAAACATATGTGTCCTTATTGGAAATGATTTATTTTGAAAACTCATGAAACACGACATTTCTTTAATGTCATTATAATTCATTTAAAGGTTTCAGAAAAGTTTATACGTTAATATTAGTCATATTTCCCCGAATGAGCTATTTTAAAAAGTCGACTATAAATGGTACCAATGCGCTACTTTGAATCAACGTTATCAATAAATGATCAGTATTAACAAAAAGTCAATTTTTCAGTTTTATTCATCCATCCATCGTCGATTTTTTAAAAATGTCATATACATTTTCGAAAATCGTATGATCTTACATGCAATATTTGTGTTTTCAGACAATGAATTATTTTTACGGTATGGGATAATGCCTATTAAACATAAACTCTTTAAAAGAGGCGATGGCATGTTATCCTATTTTAAAAATAAAAAATCTCGTTTAGTATTTATTGGTGCAAATATTCTTTTCATTGTTTTTTTAGTAGGTAGTGGGCAAGCTCATAAAAATGAAATATATTCGGCAGTGATTGATCGAGTGAATGGGGAAATTGCAACGGTGTTAATGGCAGAAATTAATACCCAATGTATACTTACAACTTCCGAATTGCCACAAATATCTAATCGTTATGAGCAAATTTGGCTTAATGTTGAATATAATCAACAGACAGAAATGTGTAAATTTATTGCTTTTGATTTTAAAAAAACCGAGCAACAAAAAGGACATGTTTTGGAACTGCAAAAAAGATTGCGACGAACTATCAATTAAATAGATCCATATGATATGCATTTTACCTATTGTAATTGTAACAACTTTTTAAACTTAATGATCGTTAATAGAAACGTTCATTATTTCATGGTACAATCAATGTACATTTATAATCATTTTAAATGGATGTTTATATTAAGGGTGAAAATAAATGGAGAAATCTTCTAGAATATGGAGTAATAAGATGGCTGAACAACAATTTAAACTTTCAACTTTTTTAGCAGACCTTAAATCATTAACGAAATCATTTGTATTAATTGCTAACGTTCTGCCCGTTTTTGCAGGTTTTTGGTTAGCGATCCATTTTGCGAATATATCCTTTTTTGCTCATATTGATACGTTAATTATTACCTTAATTGGCAGTACATTGACGATTGCTGGTGCACTTATATTAAATAATTGGTATGAAGTTGATCTTGATGAAAAAATGGCGCGTACAAAAGAGCGGCCAACCGTAACAGGTAGCCTGTCAATGCATACTATTTTAGCCCTTGGTATTATTTTGTCTGCGATCGGTTTAGGTATTATGTTTCTTGTGACATTTGAAGCAGCTGTTTATGCGTTTTTAGGCTGGTTCACTTATGTCGTTTTATACACTTTTTGGTCGAAAAGGAAATATACATTAAATACGATGATCGGAAGTGTTTCTGGGGCATTTACACCTTTGATCGGTTGGGCGGCCATTGACTCAGCCTATCATGTCGTACCGATTACATTGTTCGTATTTTTATTAATTTGGCAAATTCCCCATACATTTGCGATTACAATTCGCCGGTTTGAAGAATATAAAGCTGCTGGCGTCCCAATGTTACCTGTTGTTTATGGGTTTGAAGTGACGAAAAGGCAAACAGTCATTTATATCGCTTGTCTTCTACCATTACCGATTTTTTTATTATCGCTTGGAGTAGGCTTTGTTGTGATCGCAACACTTGCTAACCTTATTTGGCTCGTTGTTGGTTTGCGTGGATTTTTCGTAAAAGATGATGTGAAATGGGCGAATACAATTTTTTACTTCTCATTAAGCTATTTAACGATCTTTTTCGCTTTACTAATCGGCTTTACCTTACCTATTTTTAATTAATCAATTTTCAATGATTGTAAACCTGCTTATTAGACGCTTTGCTAATGGCAGGTTTTTTTATAAATAAAATGAACCTTTTCCGCCGCTCGTTTGTATAGTAAGTGAAATCACTTTTATATGGGGGCGATTAATGTGGGAAAAGGTTGGATCGTTTCATTAATTGTTGTCGGAGTTTTAATCGTTTTAATTTTAGCTGTTTCAATTCCATTGAACAGAAAGTATATCGTTCGTGAAAATGGGAAAATAAATTATAAAAAATCACCTATTTTTTTACGGTGGAATCATTTTGATACATTGACAGTGTTTTTGGCCATTTACACGATCGTTTGTGTGCAAGCATTAAATTTATTTTTTTCCTTTGGTCATTCGGTTGAAAATGTATATGTACAGTTTTTTACGAACCAAGCACAAGCATGGACAATTGTAACGATTGCGTATTTGATTAGTCGGGTAACAATGACTTTACGAGCGATCAAAGAGCGTTGGGGCGATGAGATTGAATGAAGAAACTAATGGTTTGATGGTCGCCTATCAAAATGGCGACGATCAAGCATTAGAAAATATTTATGAACGTTTTCAGCGACCACTTTACTCATTTATTTACCGTTATACGAATGATGAGCAGTTGAGTATAGATATTGTTCAGGACACGTTTGTTAATTTACAACGTTATAAACATCATTATGATATTCATAAAGGCCATTTGAAGTCTTACTTGTTTCAAATGGCTTATCGGTTAATGGTAACAAAATTAAATCGTCGGAAAAAATGGCGGGAAAAAATTCCATTTTTAGCACAAGAAAAAGTTGTCATAAATGATCATTCAGAACATATGGATGTGAGGCATGCCATCATCAATTTATCTCATCGTCAACGAGCCGTTATTTTGTTATACTACTATCATGACTTGCCGCAAAAAGAAATTGCTAAAATTTTGAACATCCCGCTTGGAACGGTTAAATCACGGTTGCATGCGGCGATTCAACATTTAAGAGAAGATTTAGGAGTTGATGAGGATGAATAAAGACCCAAAGATCGACAAAAAATTAGCTGAAAAGTTATCATCTTATGAAGTTGACATGCCTGAATTTTCACTCAAACGAAGCCACTGGGAGCGTTTCATAAATTATTTAGCATCACCGAGCCAAAACCCATTTGAGAGATTTTCACTATCAACACATGGATTAGCAACGATGAACGTCATACCAATAGTCGGAGCACTTATTTTATCGCTCACTCAAATAATCATGCTCATCTAAAATAACGGCTAACACATGAATCGACTTGTGCTAGCCGTTTTAAAATCATTCAAAAACGTTGTGAACTTGTTCTATGAACGGTTAATTTTTATCGAAATAAATCAAGAAATCTTTGCCAGAGGTTTTTCGATTCTTCCTCAATTATTTCTTCTGTATCGTCCTCAGGGATTTCAATCGTTTCCGTTTGTAAGACAAATTGAACGACACCGATCTTTTTATTTTTCTTAGAGATAAAAGATTTTGGTTTAAACTTCGAAAAATCAAAGTCCTCCATAAACTGATCAATTTCTGACTGCATCTCATTTGGCAAGTCTTTTGTTTCATCGCGAAGTTCTTCGGTGCCATCTTTCAATTCCTTCACACCGTCTTTAAGTTCTGTTGTTCCCTCAGATATATCATTGATGCCTTGATCAATATCACCATAAGCTTTCGTTAAATCATCGACACCATTCGTATATTCAATAACGCCTTGATGAAATTGATCGTATTCAGTTGCCAATGTTTGTAACCCATCAATTAGTTCATCCATTTGCTCCAGCTCATCTAACAAAGCTAAATTGTTTTCGAGCTCATCAGCGATCTCATCTAAATATTCCACCATTTCATTGGCGATTTCATCAAGTTCAAAAGGCATGTTTTCAT